>CAYMPU010000081.1:0-29725 GCA_964392375.1 uncultured Ohtaekwangia sp.
TATATATATAACTCCGGGCTACACGTTCAGGATTACTCAAGGACTGATCACCAACTTCCACCAGCCAGGCTCAACGCTACTTGTACTTATTTCGGCATTTGTAGGACCCGCCTGGCGAACACTGTATGATGAGGCGATGAAGCATGGTTATCGATTCCTCAGCTACGGCGACAGTTCGCTCCTTTTGCCAGTAAAATATTGATTGCCTGAGCCTTCCGGCGGGGAGCAAAACCAGAATATTGGTAGTCGAAAGGTGATTCCGTCGAACGGTAAGCCTTCTCTTGACCGAATTCCGCTAACTAACTATGAACCAGAGGTTAATTCTATACCCTTGAAATAGGCGCGTTAATAGGTTTTTTCGATAGATTATTAGATATTGACATGTTGAAAATACTAAACCTGAACGGATGAAAGATAGGTTGACCAAACTCCTCGGTGTTCAGCCCGAGGAAACCGGCCCCGTAGCCCTCCTTCTTGCTATCAGCTTCCTGATGGGGTTGTTCCTCGCCACCGTGGCGGTTGCGGCGCAGACCTTCTTCTTGAGTTTTGAAGGAATTGTTGAAAAAGATGACCTCCCTATAGCCCTTGTGATGGGTGGAGGCTTTGGTTTCATCGCTACCGGATTGTTCAATATCCTCCAGGGACGCATACCCTTCCGTTACCTTGCCACCTCCTTTCTTATCCTGATTATCGGTGCAACGGCCGTTCTTGAGTTCGGTGATAGATTTCCGGAGCTTATCAGCCCAAAGAACCTCTATTATGTAGGCTTTTCGCTGATCCTGCCCTTCACATTCGTGACACAGCTGGTGTTCTGGGGTGCTTTCAACCGCCTCTTTACCTTGAAACAACAGAAGCGCGTTGTGGGTAACGTGGACATTGGTATGGACATAGCCCAAATCATCGCCTTCTTTACCATTCCCTTCATGCTCCAGTTTGGCGTCGATGTCCGTTCGCTGTTTACGATAGGCTTGTTCAGTATCATCGGCTTTTTGATTCTGTTTATTATCCTCTCCAACAAGTACCTGAGCCACGTCGCGAAAGTTACGCAGCCAGGTATGATGAATGAAAAGGAGCACAAGAAACTGAACATCTTCCGCTTACTGAGCTTCAAGTATATCGCGCTTCTCTCAGCATTCATTATTGTATCCTCCACCGCTCTACGGTTTATTGACTATTCATTCCTGAACGCTACGTCCACCACCTTTGAACCTGAAGGACTTCCCATCTTCCTGAGTTTGTTTGAGGCCACGGTTGTGATCCTTGGCTTCCTCTTCGGTATGTTCGTAACTGATCGCATTCAACAAGAGTATGGACTGCGCGTGTCGTTGATTATCAATCCGCTGTTGCTTCTCATTTTCACAGCTGCTGCCTTGGGTCTTGGATTTTTCTTTGGCTATGATGGCAAGGACCCTGCACTCATTGCCGCAGGGGAAGCAGATGCTGTTGTTTACTTCTTCATTGCCATTGCCATGAGTAAGTTGTTTGTGAACTCTTTGCGCGATGCACTCGATACACCCGTATTTAAAATGTACTACGTGCCCATCGAGAAGTCCATCAAACTCGATGCACAAACAAAACTCGAGGGTGTTGTCACAGCAACCGCCACCATGGTGGCGGGGGGCCTTATCGTATTGATCAATACATTCCACTTCTTCAACCTGTTGTCCATTACGCTGTTTACCTTACCCCTCTTGGGAATTTGGTACATGATCACCAATCGAATGTACAATGGCTACCGCGATACACTTCAGGGTTCTCTGCAGAAGAACCGCGCATCCGTCGAGGGTCACGTGGTTCGCGAGTTCACACTCAACAGTGTGCTCGAAAAGGAAGTGAATAGCACGGCAGAAGAGAAAGTTATCTACGGTCTCAAACTCATGGAGAAACTCGAGCCCGCGCTGTTTGAGACGTCACTCATGAAGTTGTCCAATAGCGATCTACGCAAAGTGAAAAAATTTGCTGAAGAAAAGATCGAAGAGCTTGGATTGAAGCACGACACAACAACCGAAATCACGGGCCTTGCCAAGCAGGCCGCTGGCGCTTCAGAGGATAGTGACCTGCTCTCCATCTCGGCCGACAAGCTCATGAAGTTGGGTAAATCGGTGAAGCAATCCGACCGCATGCTTGCCGCCAAACTGCTGAGGCAGATGGTCAACCAAAAGACGATCTTCATCTTGTTGGAGTTGTTGCGCGACGCTGATCCTAAAGTCCGCAACGAGGCCATCCTGACAGCAAGGAAAGCCAAGCGCCCGGAAACATGGCCCGTACTCATCGACATGCTTTCGTCGCCGATGTATAGCAACCAGGCGACCGCTGCTTTGAAAGAAGCCGGGGTGCCCGCACTGCAAGTGCTCGATACAGCTTTCTATTGGTCAGGTCAAACGGACCAGGTGATGTTGAAGATTGTTCAGATCATTGGCCATATCGGTGGCGAAGAAGCGTGGCAACTGCTTTGGAAGAAATCAGACTACCCGGATAAGCGCATCGTAAAACAAATCTTCTACTCGCTGCGGTTTACAAACTACACAGCTAAAGGCCGCGAGCGAAATCAAGTCATGGACTTGCTGGATACCGAGATCGGAAAGACACTCTGGAATCTGAATGCTCAGGAAGAACTTCCGGATGAGCCGCATTTCTCTTTCCTGAAGAACGCTCTTCGTGAAGAGCTCCGTGATAACTACGATCAGATTTCATTGCTGATGTCCATTCTCTACGATCCGCAGTCTGTGCAATTGGTGCGTGAAAGCGTCGAAACTGGAACATCCGATGGTATCGCCTATGCTATGGAGCTACTCGACCTGTTCCTGGATCAGGACCTCAAGCCCCGCCTGATGCCCATTTTTGATGACATCTCTCCAAAAGAGAAAATGGAACGGCTCCAGGTGTACTTCCCCCGTGAACCGTATAACCCGGTGCAGGTAGTGAACTATATCCTGAACCGCGACTTCAACCTGAACAACCGATGGACGAAGATGTGCGCCGTGTACGCATCGGCCTTTATTCCTGAATTCCGCGTAAGCCGCGGTTTGATTGGTCAGATGTTTAATCCGGACCGCCTGCTGCAAGAAACGGCAGCCTGGGTTATCTATAACAAAGACAAAGCCGAGTACAAAATCATCGCTGACCGCCTTCCCCTTCGTGACAAGAAATTCCTTGACACCGCCATTGAAACCAACCAGCTCCTCGATGGTCTTGATGATGGCTTTTTTCTCGGTATTGAGATGGTCATGTTCATCAAAGCGTTGCCGGCATTCCATGGTATTCCGGGATCTATTCTCAGTGACCTTGCCGACAAGATCATTCCCGTTGACTTGCGTGCTCAGGACAAGATCGTATTCAATAATCCGGACGAGAACCGCCCCATCCTTATCTGTGCTGTCGGTCAGGTCCGCCTGAAAGAAGGTGTCAATGAGACGGCCATTATGAAGAAAGGTGATGTATTTGGGGACTTGTTCCAGGAAGGACCCTCCGTAAAGATCACCGAGGTGGAAGCCACAGAAAGGTCTGTCATCTTCCGCATCAACCTCGCCGACTTCTACTTCGTCATGGCCAAGCACCACGAACTGGTACAAGGTCTGGTGAGAAACGTGACCAATAAGGATGGGAAAGTAACCGCATAAATAGAGCATTGAACAACCAAGCATAAGAATTATGGCCTACGACATCGATGTACTCATTACGTTTACCGAGAAGGACAATGAGCTCGGCAAAAAGAACGAGATCGGCTGGGTGACCCAGTTCAAGAAATTTCTTGAAATGATGCTCCAGCAGGTCATGGGCGAACCCAATAACATTGTTATGAAGTCAGAGTACGATGACTTCACTGCATCCGGCATGAACAATGCCGCTGTACTCGTTACCATTCTCTCCAAAGAGTTCGCACTATCCGGCCGGTGTCTGGATACCGTGGAGGCTTTTGTGAAAACAACGTCCGGCTCAAAGATCGAGCGTGTCTTCAAAGTGTTAAAGTCTCCTCTTACATCACAGGAACAGCCTCCCCGCCTCCGCGACCTCCTTGGCTATGACATGTACCAGCTCGACAACGAGACTGGCATGATGAAAGAGTATGCAGACTTCTTCAGCCAGGATGCCGAAAAGCAGTATTGGATGAAAATGGTTGACTTGGTTTACGATATTCATGAAGCGCTCATCATACTGAAAGGCCAAACGAAAGCAGAGGTCAAGAATATTTACAAGCGCAAAACCATTTACCTGGCTGAAACAGGTCATGATCTTTCCATTCAGCGGAACATCATTCGCCGCGAGCTTCAGCGCCACGGCTACGTTGTACTTCCCAACCAGCTGCTTCCCATGCGGAATGACGACCTTGAGCGCCTGGTACGAAAAGATCTGGAGGAGTGCAGCCTTTCCGTGCATCTTATTGGTAGCGCATATGGAGAAATCCCCGACGGCGCTGAGCGCAGTGTCGTGGATATTCAGAACAAATTGTCGGCCGAACATGCGGTCATCAAGCGGTCGAGAAAAGAAGAGTTTTCCCGCCTGATATGGATCGCCCCTAACCTGCGCAACGCCAGCGAAAAGCAAAAGGCCTTCATTGAGTCCCTCCGCCGCGACATCGAGGCACAGGAAGGTGCTGAAATCCTTCAGAACCCGCTCGAAGACTTTAAGAATATCATGCGCGAAGAATTGCTGGCCTCGCAAAACCGTCCCGCCGAGCAAGCCAGTACGGGCAAGACCATTTACCTTGTGCACGACAAAATCGACCACCAGCAAGTGCTTCCTCTGGTGGATGTCATTCAGAAGTCAGGCTTTGATGTGGTATTCCCCGCCTTTGAAGGCGATCTGATGGAAGTCCGGAAAAAACATATCGAAAACCTCCGCCATTTCGACGGAGCAATCATTTTCAAAGGGAAGGTCAACGACCAGTGGGTTCGCATGAAAGTGCTTGACTTGTTGAAGGCACCCGGGTTCGGCCGCAATAAACCCATCCAGGGCAAAGCCATTGTCAGCACGGCCAACCTGGATAATTACAAAAACCAGAACGTCACCCTCATCAGTGGCGATAGCAATAAATCGATCGACTCTATAAAGAACTTTTTACAAGAATTTAAATCCTGATGTCTATGGCACAGCAAGTGGACGAGAAACCCCAGGCACCGCTACAAGTTGGCGTCGCCAATCCATTCCCCGGACTAAGGCCCTTCAAAATTGAGGAGAGCCACCTGTTCTTCGGCCGCGAAGGCCAAAGCGACGAGGTGCTCCTCAAAATGTCGAAGAGCCGGTTCGTTGGTGTCATTGGTCCTTCTGGTTCCGGTAAATCATCCTTCATCTATTGCGGGGTGTTGCCGATACTCTACGGAGGATTCCTCACCGATACCAGTCCCAACTGGGAGGTGATTGTGACCCGCCCCGGCGCCAACCCGGTTGATAACCTTGCGGAAGCGCTTCTCGGAGCCAGCAAGGAATACAATGCGGCAGATACGGAGGACAAGAAGATCAAGCGCACCATTGTATCGACGCTGCTGCGAAGCAGTTCCCTCGGTCTGGTGGAAGCCATTCAGCAATCACGCCGGTCAGAAGACGCGAACTACCTCATCCTCGTCGATCAGTTTGAGGAATTGTTCCGTTTCAAGGACAGCACCGATCCGAACTCTGTCAACGAGACACTGGGGTTTGTCAATATGTTGATGGAAGCGGTTAACTACGAAGATGCGCCGATCTATGTGGCCATCACGATGCGTTCCGACTTTATTGGAGACTGTGCCCAATTCCCGGAACTGACCCGCAAAATCAACGATAGTCACTACCTCATCCCGCAGATGACCCGCGATCAGAAGCGCAGGGCCATCGAGGGACCTGTTGCTGTTGGTGGTGCCAAGATCGCACCGCGCCTCAGCCAGCAGTTGCTTAACGACCTTGGTGATAACCCGGACCAATTGCCTATCCTCCAGCACGCCCTGATGCGTACGTGGAGTTACTGGGCCCGATTTAAAGACTATGATGACGAACCGCTCGACCTGAAGCATTACGAGGCGATCGGTACGATGAAGGAAGCGTTGTCGATGCACGCCAACGAAGCCTACGATGAATTGGATGAAGAACAGCAGCGCATCGCCGAGATCATGTTCAAGGCCATCACCGAAAAACGCGGTGAGAACTTTGGTATTCGCCGGCCTACACGACTGGGTGAGATCGCCTCCATCGCCGATGTTTCGGAGAACGATGTAGCGGCTGTCATTGAGAAATTCCGTGAACCCGGACGATCCCTTGTAACGCCCGCACACGGCGTGCCGCTGGGACCGAAGTCCATGGTGGATATATCGCACGAAAGCTTGATGCGTATCTGGGTTCGCCTGAAGAACTGGGTGGATGACGAAGCGGAAGCTGTGCAGATGTATCTGCGATTAGCCGAGGCCGCCACACAGTATCAGGTAGGCAAGGCCGGTCTCTGGAGACCACCGGATTTGCAACTTGCACTCAACTGGCAGGCCAAGCACCGCCCTACCCTCGTTTGGGGTCAGCGGTACAACCCCGCGTTCGAGCGGACCATGATCTTCCTTGAGTACTCGAAGAAAGAGTGGGACACGGAACAGCGGATCAAAGAACTTGAACAAAAGCGCAGACTACAGCGCGCGCGAACAACTGCTACGGTGTTCGGTGTTTTGGCTGTCGTTGCCTTGATTGCCCTGGTGTATGCCTTCGTTCAGCAGGTTGCTGCTACCAAGAACATGAACAGAGCAATAGCCTCAGAAGCTGTAGCGCAACAACAAAAGGAAGCAGCTGACAATGCTGCTAAAGAGGCAAGACGGCAGGAGGCCATCGCCAAGGAAGAGCGAGCCAATGCGGTGAAATCTGCTGAAGAGGCCAGGATAGCACAGGCACTTGCTGAAACGCGGGAGAAAGAAGCACAGGAAGCTCGAGTCCGAGCTGAGAAAGCCGAAGCTCAGGCTAAAGCCAGTGCACAGCTAGCTCGTGAAAAGCAGAAAGAAGCAGAGGATCAGCGAGCCGCAGCTGTCGCCGCGCAGAAGGAATCGCAACGTCAGCGATACCTGGCGCAAGCAAAAGCAATGGCCGTTAAGTCGAAGGAACTTGACAGCGACCCTGTACAGCAGTCACTCGTTGCACAGCAAGCCTACAAGTTCAATACAGCTTCCAATGGAAATCCTTTTGATGATGATATCTTCAACGGACTTTACCATGCGCTTGACAATGACAAGTGGAAAGACCCGCTTACAAGGAGCTTGGAGGGTCATGAATTGGGTGCTGCCCGTTCGTTGGTAACGCGTGCCAAAACAAAGGAAATCTATTCGGGTGGTAGCGATGGACGCATCCTCCGATGGACACCCGACGGCGGCACGTGGAAACATGACTCCATCGTGGGTGGTCGCACGGATTACCAGGTTTACTCCATTGATGTGAGCCCGGATGACAACTTCCTCGTTGCCGGCGGTGCCACAACCGGGGACATCACCAATAACTACATCGAACTATACGATCTAAGGAATCCCGGACAGCCAGCGAAAAAGATCTTTGGCTTTACCGGTGTAGAAACAGTGGAATTTGCCAAACATGCCGAAGGCGCTTTTGTGCGCGATCAGTCCGGTCACAGCATCAAGTTCACTGACTTCAATACCGTGAAAGAGGTTGTAAAGCCCAAGGAGAAGATCTCGACCATCGCGCTGAGCCCTGATGGCAAGCGATTGGCCGGCGTCGGCGATAAGGGCTCACTATTCGTCTGGGATATTACCAACAACTACGCCGAAAGGGTGGCCTTCAAACAAACCGCACCGTTGACCAGTGTAGCGTTTGCTGTTGACAATAGCCGGAAGATTATCGTGGGTGACAATGCAGGCCAGGTGAAGATTATCACGGAAGACAGCAACCTGCCGCCCCGTGTTCTTTCCGGTCACATTGCACACATCGAACAAATCGTGTTCAACAATGCCGGAACATTCCTTGCCACAACCAGCCGCGATGGTAAAGTTCGTCTCTGGGAATGGGCAAAGCTTCAGAATAACCCGATCGTTCTCACGGACAACAATCTGGGCGACTGGATTTGGAGTGCTGCATTTTCCCCGGACGATGAGCAGTTGATGGTGGGTATCCATGCCAATTCAAAGAATGCCAAAGAAACCATCCACGTATGGCCTACGAAGGTGGCTACAATGGCAAACTCCCTCTGTACCTATATCGACCGCAATATGACCAAGGACGAGTGGGAAACGTATACCGGCGGCCTTGACTATGAACGTACGTGCGAGAACTATCCGGTAAATAATAAGTAAGCATTAAGTGACTGCGAACATGAAGAGACTGTATTTTTTGGCGATTTGTTGGGTGGCGGGGATCACATCCGCATTTTCCCAGGCAGCCAACTGTACCCAGGTAGGTCGCCTGATTCAGACGACTTACGAACAGGGCCGGCTACATGAACTATCCGGCCTTGCGGAAGGCTGTTTGAAAGACCAGCCTGGCCAATTCACAAAGGAAGAGCGAAAGACAGCACTGCGTTATCTGACGCTTGCTTATATCTATCTGGAAGAGCCTGAAAAGGCCGACGAGATGATGATGATGCTCATGAATACAGATCACTTCTATGTTCCGAACAAGGATGTCGACCCGGCGGAGTTTGTAGCCCTCTACAATAAGTTTCGACATGACCCGATTTTTAGGGTAGGCTTGAAATTCGGCATGAACCTGACACAGCCCGTGGTCACCAATTATTATAACGTTGGCAGTGCCGGGGCTGGTCAGGGCGGCTATTCCATGTCCCCTAGTTTTCAGGTCTATGGCGTATTTGAGAAGGATTTCTTTCGAAAATTACCCATTGTTTTGGCTGCGGAACTGGGTTACGTATCCAGAGGGTATTCGTATACAAACGATCAGCTTGCCACGGCCGATGAAGATCCCGCCAAGGCGATTAGCAATCAGGAGTTCTTATTCAGTCAACAATACCTCGATTTGAACGTGATCGGACAATACAAATTCACCAACACGATTGTTACGCAGACCTATCTTGGATTGGGTCCTGGCATCAGCTACTTGCTGGGGTCTTCCAATCAGGCTAAGACGGTGTTAGGCAATGGTTTTACCGTAACCGGTGGATCCGTAGACGATAAGGAATCTTATAACAAACTACTCTTCTCCGTCAACATGGTTGCTGGGATCAAGTACAAGTTTGGAGAAGTCTACCTTACGGCAGAAGCACGCTACCAGATGGGTTTCACTAACGTGGTCAACCCTGATAACCGTACCAATGATGAAATCGCCTTTGATTACCAGGGACGTTATAACGATTACCGGTTCAACAACATGACGCTTTGCATTGGCATCATCTATCCTCACTTCAAACCTTTGAAATTGATCCGCTAGTATGAGAAAATTCTACACGCTTAGCCTTTCCTTACTTCTTCTCTCTTGCTTGAGCGAAACCAGCGTTGACCCGGGCTCTTCTGCGACGTTTATCCGGTACTTTAACGGAGGCAATAATGATGAGGCCAAGGCGCTGGCAATGTCTCCTGACGGTGGATACGTCTTGCTGGCCACCACACGAATCCAAAAAGCTGAGGCTGATGTTGAGAGAACCAAAATAAAAATTGTCAAAACGGATGCGGCCGGAAACCCGCTCTGGCAAATGCTGTACCCTGATTTTTCGACGGATAGCCTTGACTATGTAGCCTCTTCGATTGAAAATACCCCTTCCGGTGGTTACGTTATAATCGGTGATGTAATTGATAGCAAGACGCAGAGTAATTTCCCGGGCGTCAGCAGAGGGCTGGTACTCACGGTTGATGCAAATGGTGTGCAACAAGATACCGTTAGCCTTTGGTTCACACCGGGAGTAGCTCAAAAAGGAAAGGCAATTTCCGTTGATGCAGCCGGAAATTTTGTTGCATTGAGTATCTCCGGTTCTGATAAGATGATCGTAAGCCAGATAGACCAGACAACCTTTCAACCCGTAACTGAGATTCAACACTTTTCAGGTGAGACTGTGCTGTCCAACAAACTCGTTATTGATAACAACGGTAAAGCCATTTTCTCCGGCAGCCGCACGCTGTTCGGCCTCACTGGTGTTCGTTTACTCCGCACGATCCCGGGTAATCAGACGGTCGACTGGGACCAATTCCTTAACGAGCCTGGCTATAGTCTGGCAGGGTTTGATTTCTGCAAGTATGGCCTTGGCTATGCGGTGGCAGGTGCTACCAATTTGAAGCCAGATGGATCTGCAGCTACCGATACCGATGTTATGTTCTTCCTTACAGACAGCGAAGGGGCGAAAATCCGAACGACAACATTTCCATTTGATAATCCTGACACACCAGAAAACGAAGACAACCAGATCGACGCTGGAAACGCCATCAACTCTACACTGGACGGGGGATTAATCTTTCTTGCCTCAATCAATTCGGCCGCCATTGAAGGCCGAGGGGATACTGACTTCTACTTGATCAAGATTAATGGTTTTGGAGAAAAGGAATGGTCAAGCTCCTTTGGAAGTCGGTTCAAAGATGAAGGCATTGCCGTTCGCCAGAATGCCGATGGTACTTACGTTGCTCTCGGAACAACGACACAAGGATCGCTCAAGATTCTTACACTGTTCAAGACCAACTCGAAGGGAAAAATTGATTAGTAAGTAACGTTAAGGTTTGTTGAATTTTTTTGCTACTAAAAGATAATTGACGTATGGAAGTTTCTACAAAGCAGGTGAAATCAATTGCAGGGTTTGTGCGCAAGTGCGCCCATGGGGTCCGGGGGACGACGGGAGCCCTCATTGTTACGAGCCTCTTCCTGAGTGCCATTTCTGCTGTTGCCCAACCCACCGTACAGGCATCGGCTATCATTCCAATTCCCAATGCAACGGCTACTTCCTTGCAATTCAATTGGACCAATGGCAATGGCGGCAATAGAATCGTCGTCATTGGTACAACAAACGGAGTGTATACTCCTGTAAATGGCGCGCCTGCACCAACACCCAATACCAGTTTTACGGTAGCGCCAGACCTTGACCCTGGAGCCGGCGACGTCCGATGTGTCGTCAATGGGAACGTATCGACGGTAACAGTAACCAATCTTACAGTTAATACTCCATACTGGATCCGGATATACGAATACAACGGGCCATCCGCTACACCTACTTACAGTTTTGTAGCCAATACAACAAACCCCATTTATTTTCAGAACGTAACTACTGCCGGGGCTAACACATTTAACGTACCTGCCAATGTAAGTACGGTTGCAGTGAAAGCGTGGGGCGGTGGCGGTGGCGGCGGCGGCGCAAATGAAGGTGGCGGTGAACGTCAGGGTGGCGGTGGTGGTGGTGGTGCTTTTCAATTCAATAACGCCATTGCCGTTACTGCTGGAGGAACTGTCACCGTTACTGTTGGAGCAGGTGGTGCCGCAGGGTCCGGTGGTGGCGGTGATCCCCCAGGAGATCCTGGTCTAGCGACCACCTTTGGTGCATCATTAACAGCGAACCCTGGTTTGGGAGGAACAACAGCTACTTCAGGTACTCCGGCTGGACCCGGTGGTAATGGTGGAACCGGAGCCTTTAATGGTGGAAATGGACAGGCTGGAGCCGGGGCTGCCAATAATGGCAGAGGAGGTGGTGCGGCCGGTGACGCAGCAAATGGAGCTAACGGTTCCGCTGGTGGAGCTGGCGGCACTTCTGGTGGTGGCGCAGGTGGTGCGGCTGTTGGCGCTGCAAACACAAATGGAAACCCCGGAACCGTTCCAGGCGGAGGCGGCAGTGGCGGATGGGAAGGAAATCCAGGAGACGAAAATGGTGGCGCAGGCGCCCGAGGCCAGGCGATTATTACTTGGACAAATCCCATACCCGAAATCACAATAGCGGGTTCTTCAACAACGATTGGTCTTCCACTCTTTCAAGTAAAATTTTCTAAGCCAATCAACACAGGGACATTTACACCAATTGATGTTACCATTACCGGAACAGCCACGGGTACCCTCTCGGCGGCGATAGTAGAAATAGCTCCGATGGACGGAACTACGTTCACCATGGAAGTGTCCGGCATGACAGCAACAGGAACGGTTATTGCCAACATAGCCGCTGGCGCTGTGACCGATCCCAGCGGAAACACCAACGTGGTCAGCAACGCTGGCCCAACCATCAACTATACGCATCTCATTACTGCTGCGACGGTCAATCCGAATGCAGGCAATGTTATCGTCGGGCAACCTGTGTCGGTAACCCTTACGACGGCTGGAGCTGTCACCGGTCTCCTAGCCGGTGCAGGATCAACCATTAACGGTGTTAGCGTTACCGGAGCCTTCGTTGACAATACGGACGGTACCTATACATTTACTTATACCCCCGCGAATGGCAACCCTACATGGGCGCTTAATGCTCTTCCGATAAGTCTTCGCCTATCCGATGGAACCAACACCACTCCTGCACGGACGACATTCAGCGGCGGCTCGGCATCAGCTACTGACCTTACTGTTCCTGTTGTTAACAACCAATCTCTCGGAACGATAACATCCACGGGCTTTACGTTTACCATAAACCTGACTGAAGTCGGAACAACTTATTGGGAGGTTACTACCAGTGCAACCCCGCCCACGGCAGCTCAGATTAAAGCAGGTACTGGCCCCGGTCACTTTTCAAATGGGAACTTTGCTGTCGGTACTCCAGCAACCAATATCAATCAACCGATCGCTGGACTTGCCAGCGCTACGTTGTACTACCTGTATTCCGTTTCGGAAGATGGTGTTACCAACCAGTCTACTCCGGTAACTACCGCCAACGCAACGACACTCTGCGCGCCACCAACGTTACAAGCCACGGCTGCGGGTTCGCCATTTACAGCCGTTTTGGCCAATGGAATGACCGTTAACTGGGTCCGTGGAAACGGAACAGGTGGTGTCATTGTTGTCGCCCGTCAGACGAGTGCAGTAAGCTTTGTACCTTCAAGCGGATCGACATACGCCGGACAAATCAATGCGAATTTCACAACGGCTTTCGATCAGGGAAGCGGAAATAAGATTGTCTATCGCGGACCTGCTGCGTCTGTAGTGGTAACAGGCTTGACGCCAAGCACTACCTACCACTACGCCGTGTACGAATACAATACGGCCAATGATTGTTACATGCTGACAACGCCTTTGCTACAAAACCAGGCAACTACCGCGTTGGCGAATGAAGCAACGCTTTCTAACGGAACAGGTACAGCTACAATTTCATCCCTTGTCGTCACCGTTGGTGCGCAAGTCGCGGTATTTAGCTTTGATGTAACGGATGCTGGAGCGGATGGTGCGCCTACTCAGATCAGCCAGATGGTCTTTCAGCCTGGCCCCGGAAATGATTTTCCGAATTTTACACACCTGCTACCCGGTACAGGTGCGCAGTTGTTTGACGATGATGGAAACGGTCCGGCAGGAACCCTAACCGTAGCGGCTGGAACCATTCAGTTCGCAGCTATCCCCAACGGTGCTGGCCAACTTGGTATCATTGACAATGGAACAACCAAGACCTATACGCTCAGGGTGTTTCTCAACAATCCCTTGAATGCGGCTATTCGAGCCACGGCAGACCAAGAGAACTTTGTCCTCCAACTGGCAAACACGAATATAACGACTGCCGCTGGCGGCAGCGGCATGGCAGCGTCTTCCGTTAATTCAGGATCAACCAATGGCGTCATCGATGTCACGGCTACACGACTTGCCTTCATAGCACAGCCTACCAACACCCTACTCGGTGTACCGATGGCACTCGTCACCGTTGAAGCAACGGACCTGTATGGCGCTCGCGACGAACAATTTACATCAACTGTTGGCATGACGTCAACGGGAACACTTTCGGGTACACCTGTCAATGCAATTTATGCGGCTGGCGTGGGCTCGTACAATACACTTACGCACCTAGCTGCTGCTACCGCAAGGACATTGACTACAAATTCTGGACTTATAAACCCGGTCAGCAACACATTCGATATTACGGTATCCAATGCGTCGGATATTGTTGTCGACGCAGGCTTTGTCTATCCGACCGATATCGCCTACGATACGTATCAGGAATCCGTCAATATTACCAACTCCGGAACGAGCCTCGAAGTGGGCCGATTCCAGATCAGGGATGGTGGTGCAGGTCTTAACGATGCAGACGTAGCGCCAACCATTGTGTCGAGCATAACTTTGAACTTTACCAATTTTGCCCTCATCCGCAGAGTGGAATTATACGATGCCACTGGAACTGTAGCAATACCCGGAACCGAGCAAGTAGTTAGTTCTGCCAACGTAACCTTCGGTGGACTTAGCTTGACGGCTAGTGACAATTCAAGTACGTTCTTCTCTGTCCGTGTAAGTTTCCGTTCGCTGGTGACTGACAACCAGCAATTCGCTATTTCGGTTACCACACCGACCACGACCCAGGCCAATGTATCGTCCACAATCCCTACACCAGCAGGTGCCGTCACCTCCATCGCGGGAAACAACAATCGCATTGAGGTTGATGCTGCACAGTTCCGTTTTATCCAACAACCGACCAGCAGCGATGTTAATGCTGTCATGGCTCCGGCAGTGACAGTAGAGGCTGTTGATGCCCTCAACAACCGCGATCTTGACTATGTATCCAGCGTAGATCTGATTTCTACAGGGTCCCTTACGGTATCTCCTCAAACCACAGCGTTCGTTGCAGGTCTTGGAACATATAATGCTGTCGTTCACGGCGTGTCTGGCTCTGGTCTTCAACTTCAAACGAACGATGGCGTCTTGACTAATGCAGCGAGTAATCCTTTCCAAATCGTGGCCTTGTCATCCAATATTGTCGCCAGCGCATTTGCCTATCCCAATAACATTGGCTACCAAAACCATCAGGAGGCAGTCAATATTACCAATTCAGGTACCAGCCTTGTTGTCGCCTCCTTCGACATTTCTGATGGAGGGGTTCTCTTCCCTGACGGTGACCTTGCTCCCACTGTACTCACCAACCTAACGCTTGACCTCGGACCCAATTACACCTTTATCCGACGCATTGCTTTGTATAATTCCACAGGACTCATAGAGGTACCGGGCTCGGAGCAGGTTGTTGGTTCGCAAACGGTAAACTTTGGCGGCTTGTCACTCACAGCGCCTGACGATGGCAACTTGACATTCACGGTGCGTGTCAGCTTCAATGCGCTGGTAGTCGATCAACAACAATTTTCATTTACGGTAACTTCGGCAACATCACAGCCGGGCAACTCGCGGTTTGCCGCTCTTGATGCCGGCGGCGCTTCGACCTCCATTGCCGGCAACGACAACCGAATCCAGGTAACCGCTACGCGAATGTTTTTCGCCCAGCATCCTGTTAATACTCTCAATGGGGTGACCATGCCGAACGTCATCGTACATGCCGTTGATGGACCCGGAAGTATTGATATCGATTTCGCGATGTCCGTAGGTCTCACCTCTGCAGGGGTTATGCCAGTCACTCCGCAATTCGCAACATTCATCAATGGCGTAGGCACCTATCCAAGTATTGTCCATACATCAAATGGAGCTGGTTTGGCATTGTTTACCAATTCCATCCTCACTAATGTCGCCAGTAATGCGTTCAACATTACCTCTTCTGCCATATCGGATGTCATTTCGAATGCCGCGTTCGTCTATCCGACAAACATAGCCTATGACAATTTCCAAGAGAGCGTCAATATTATCAATTCCGGAACGAGTCTTAATGTAGCACGTTTTGATATTCGTGACGGTGGTGGTGCCATTGATCCCGATCTTGCGCCAACGACGCTGAATAGTTTTTCACTTGATCTTGGTCCCAACTTCGGGTTCATACGAAGGATAGCCTTGTATGATGCTTCTGGCGCCTTTGAGATTGCCGGTACAGAACAGCTGGTGGTTTCACAAGTTGTCAACTTTACAGGCCTTTCTATTTCTGCTCCGGATGGCGGCTCGACGTCATTCACTGTCCGCGTGAGCTTCACTGCAGCCGTTGTAGACAACCAGCAGTTTTCATTCACCATGACAGCGCCAGTGAGTCCGACTCCGAATACGTCTTCAACATTTGCTTTGGCTAATGCAGGTGGTGCCGCCTCCTTGGTGACCGGTGACAGAAATCGTATTGAAGTCACAGCCACGAAGGTTTTATGGGTTTCCAACATGGGCTCACCTACGCTTGCAGGAATTGACATTACAGTCCAGCAAGCCGTTCCGGTTGTCCACACAACGGATGCGCTCAACAACATCGATCGTGACTATGGCACGGCATTGACGATCTCTTGTGCGATTCCAACGTCCACGAATACGTTAACACGAGATGTAGCACCTCCTAATGGTGGGGTTTACACGTTCCCAAGTAATTTTCAGTACACTCCTCAAACGGGCAATGGTACGCTCACAATCTCTGTGGGAGGACTTACCAGTGCAATCAGTAACCCCGTAATTGTTACCGGTGGAAATGCAACCCAAATCGTTGCAGCCGCCGGAGCGCCGGCAACGATCTCCTCATTGGTCGTAACTCCGGGTGCGGCGGTTACCGTGTTCAATTTTGATATTACCGATGACCGGCTGCCACTTGCGCCAACAAACAATGATGGTTTGCCAACAATGTTCTCCAGCCTTGTTATCACAGCAAATCCTGGGTTTAACACCATCACAGACTGGACCCAGGCCATACAAGGTGCCAGCCTCACAGACGGAACAACCACAGTCCCTGCGACGTTGATCTCCGGAACACCGAACTCGATTACATTCAGCGGAATTTCGACAGGCGTCGGCCAACTTGGTCACGTGCCCGATAATGGAACAAAAACCTATAGTTTGCGGCTATACTTGCGTTCAGCTATGGGTGGTTCTTTGCCCTCCACCGTCGATGGCCTGCAGTTTCAATTTGAGGCCATATCCTCGAACATCACACCGATTGCAAACAGTACAGGGTTTGTTTTGACCTCATCCAATTCCGGAAACAATAACGTCGTTACCGTTGTCGCCGACCGGCTGAGGTTCATATCGCCTGCAGGGCCAGCGTCGGCCAGCCTTAACACGCCTTTCCCAGGTGTAATCGTCGAGGCTACGGACATTCACAACAATCGTGATCGCAACTTTACAGGCGCCGGATCTACTGTGCGTGAGGTCAGCAATGTCACTGCTGCGACCATGAATAATCAACCTACTGTTGGAACAACACAATTTGGAATTGGTGCCAACGTCGGATTGCTGCTATTCAACGGCACCTTCCAATATATTACAGGAGCCAACGGCGATGACGTCTCTCTTACCGTAAAGGCAGGTCCTGGGCCCGGCACCACTTGTGGAGTGAACGGAATTATCTGCGGCACCTCGAACACGATTAATCTCCTCTCCTCTTTTGAGTCTTCCATTGTTGCGGATCCAACTTTTGCGTACCTAAACAGGTTGGACTACGCCTATTTCCAGGAGCCAGGAAATCTTTCGGCCGCCAACAGCCTTGAAATCTCAAGAATGTTGCTGGTGGATGGCAGCCGTGTGGGACCTCCCTTCACAACAGGCACTGAGACAGACGGAATACCCAATGACGACGTCGATGGCGCTGCGACCAATCTTATTGCGCTCACGCTTCGCATTACGAATCCCGCCAACATCCGACGCATCGCGCTGTATAGCGGCGGCACTGAGATTCCTGGAACAGACACCCCTGTTGCCCTTGCCCCGGGTACTCTTTCCTTTGACTTCCCGTTTGCTGGTGCATTGGCCACTGCCCCCGATGGTGGTCAACGGGATATAAGTGTGCGCGTTAGTTTCAGAAACACTGCTGGGCATATTAGGGACCTTGACGCGATCAATGTCAGTGTCATTTCCGCATCGCTATCCACCGGATCCTCCTTCTTTAATGGAGGCCCAGCTTATGTTGCCGGAGTTAATGGTGGATGCGGCATCGTAACACCCTGTGGTTTCCAATCACCGCTCGGTGTCAACCTGATCAACGTGATCGCTACCAAGCTTGATTTTAGTCAAGAGGATGGCACGCTTACCCAACCGGCTCCTTTCGCTGGCATTGCTCCGCAACCCGTAGTGGCCGGCAAGGTGGAGGCTCATGACCAGTGGGGATTACTGGATTTGGAATACAATGAAGTGGCTACTGTTACGGCACCGGTTTCGGTCAGCGCCTCGGTGGTTTTCAATCAAGGCAAACTTGACCTCGCCACAATGCTCTACACAGGTGTAGGCGATGGAACAGTAACCGTTACCGCAGCAGGGACAGTCCCACCGGCCTCGATCATAAGCACCAACCTGAACAATTTCGTGAATGGACTTAGCAACGTGTCCGTACCCTGCTCACGCGTTGACGTCATTCACGTATCCACGTCAGCGGCTACAAATGGTGTCGTGACCACGACGAACCTCGTTGGTGGCACATTCAACCATATCATATTTGGTGTCACGTTCCGCAGCGATCATGGTGTGAATACACCTTCTGTGGCGCCCAAACTGGAGAGTTTTGTAATCACGTTCAGCAATTCCATCAATGGTGTATTCCTGAACACGGGTGCCGATTTCCCGAAAGTGTATGAATCACCTACAACCACTTACAATGCCGGGACCGCGACGGACATTACAACGTTCCCTGGCGGAAACTTGGTCGTTGGGACCACAACCATTACCGTCAATCTGGGCCCGGCAGGTCGTGACTTGAGTGTACCCGGAAGTGAACTTACCTACTTCCTTGAAATTGATGTCGATCCCGTGGCTTCCGGTAGCACGCCCACGGTTCAGCCTTCCTTGACGGACGCAGGATTTGGTTCGCCAACCGATACAAACATCACCACCAACTTTGGTACTGCGACTTCCTCAGTGGCAGGAAATACCTACTCATTCGCCGCCATCTTCCCGCCCATATTGGTTAGTTCTTACCCGGCGACCGGACAACTCAACGTTGACCCAAATCAGTCTACCATTGCGTTGACCTTCGGTGTCCCCGTATGGACGCTTGACGAACGGATACTCCTGTATAACCAAACTGCCGGCGGACCTCCTGTTATCTGTACCCCAGCAGGAACTTCAGGATTGAATGGTGAATATAACGGTGGTGCCGGTGCTGCGTTGAACACCCTTCTTTTCAATGTCCCCATTGCGTTGATTGAAAACAACGTGTATTTCGTAACGATTGCACCTGGCAACCTGACCAATCTCACCGGTATCATGGATGAGGCCAATAACACCTACCCGGGCTTTACTTTCCCTGGGACCCTATATTTCAAAGCGGCAAGTTCAGCACCTCCAAAGTTGCTCGGTCCGGGAACTGTGCCTACAGCACCCACAGGTCCCTACATGTCGAACGTAACATTAAACGGCGCGACGATCAATGCAACATTCGACCAGCAAGGAAAAGCCTATTACCTGATTCTCAAGTCACCATCTCCAGGTGGTCCGCCTACCAATGCACACATTTTGGCTCCGGGTACTTACCCGGCACCCAACTACGTTGCGGGTGCGGGAAGTTTCAACATCGTACAGACGAATCCCATTTCACAGTACGGTCTCGTGCAGCCAATACAAACAGGTCTACCGGGACCGATTCCTCCGGTAAACCAATTCCTGCCCAATCAACAGTATGAGGTGTGGATGTTCGCAGAGAATAATGCATTGCCTACTCCTTTCCAAACGGCAGCGCCGTATGGGTCAGGCCCTCTACATGCGGTCGGTGGGGCCGGACCTACCATTGGCTTACCTTTCACAACTCCGCCGGCCAACCCGGCAGGTTCAGGCATTGTCAGCGGACCTACGGTGAGTGTTTGTAATAACAGCTACCAGATCATCAATCAACCCCTTGTTATTTCTGAGAATGTGCCGGGTCTGTTCAATACATTTGGTGGCGTGGTGAGTCTTAATATAGGATTGCCAGCCGGTTTCCAGTTTGATGTTTCACGCACCGCCGGGGTACCTACTTACGGAAGATTGTCACTATTAGGCTCTGATTTTATACCTGGTTCGGGGGTCATTGACTTCCTTGGTAACAGTATCGTGCGGATACGATACGCCAGCAATGGTGCTGGCTCCCTGGACAAGATCATCATTTCGAATCTCCGGGTGTTGGCTACAGGTTCATCCTCAGGCAATTTGTTCCGCATTGGTGGAACAGCGTTGACTGGACCTATACCCGACCTGACCAATATGGGGTTCCTTACCTCCTTTGACGCACCGCTTATAGGGTTTGACAACACCTACTCCAAGGTAGCGTTGGGAAATCCACCTACGAGTGTGGTAACGTCTATTCCAGATAATGCGGATGACCTTGATCCATCAACCTTGGCTGGTACGATCGCGCTCATCCCGGTCAATCCGAATGCGAATGACTTTGGTCCGAATAGTTTCACAGGGCTTGGTGTGAATATAAACTTACTGAGTCTCTCAGCGGTCACTCCGGATGTACCCTTCAACATTACCATCCAGCATACGGACAACAACGGTTGCATCTCCAATAACGCTGTACAATACACCGTGTATGATAACGAGACAGCTGTTAAGATGAGTTTGCCGGTACCCAATGCGCCACCGGCTGGAATTGCTCCAACGACTTTTGTTCAGAGTCCGTTCACCGCAAAGAACACTAATTTTGTCAACAGCACCCTCCCGGTAAATCCTTATATTTCCCCAGTACTCGGCGTTGATCGAGTGTATATTGCCTGGAACAACCTGGCAGGCTACTACCTCCGGAACACCGGGCCTGGAGCCACTGGTGACGCGATCGTGGCCAAGATACCCAGTAACGCGCCTCCACAGATTATCACTGGTCCTCAATGGGCAAGTGTAATCGCCACGTTGCCTGTTGCGACGGGACCTACGTCAAATATCCCCGGTGGCAATCCACCTACTACACAAAGTTTCTATTTTGACCTAGCCCATATTTTGAACGCGCCCAACTTGTTTCCCGGGATTATTCCGGATCCGTATAGCCACTTCCGTTCCGCGCAAACAGCACAAGGCAACTACTTCTACCGTGGCGGTTCGCTGGGTGTGATTGAACTTACCGGAACGTTCCAGAGTACTACAAACGCAACCGTTGTTGTTCCTAGAAAACAGATCATCGATATTTACGTACCTCCGGTGCCTCTTGTGGAAGTGTCGATTGCCAACCGTACATTCCTTGATACGACTGACCCGAATAACCTACCCGGAACTGGCGGCATCAATGGTCCCACCAACAAGGGTACCAATGTGTATTGCCAGGCAGGTGGCACGATCAGCATCTTCGCCTATCCGGCAGCCGATCCCGGGGTTTCCGATGGTGTGTTTACGATTGTTGACGCTGCGACTTCAGCGCCCATCTTTGATGAAAGTCTGACTCTGACACCACTTGGATTTGTGGACAATGGAAACGGGACAGCTGTCTTGGACCCCAATATTCCAATCGCGGGTCCAGGATCCGATCCATTAGGAATAATCCGGAACAACTACCGCGACATCAAGATCATTTACACGTATCGCGACCTAGCCGCTCCGACACTACTTCCGCAATCCGCTTATCAAATCATCCGAATAACACCGAACCCTGTTGCGGGATTTAGCTTGTCGACGCCGGTTACAGCCTTTGTGGATGGAACCTCGGCACGATGTGTTGGGCAGCCGATTCAATTCACGTCCACGACCTCCGTTACCGGCGACGTCACGGCTTCCGTAATTGATTATCGCTGGGATTTTGGTGAAGTAACTTCGGCGAGCAACATCATCGAATTTGATACCCTAACCCCTCCGACCGCGCCGCAACCTGCGCCGTTCCATACGTACATGGCCGCGAGTGGCGCTGGGAGCGATTACGTTGTGAAGCATTCGGCCATATCGAACTATGGATGCCTTTCCGGGCCACCCGCTCCCAAACCAGTCGTTGGTGAGTTTTCCGTCAATGTGGGAGTGGGTGCAATACCCATTGTGAAATACAAATTGGAAGGTGTGTCGAGAACGGATGTCTTCCGCTTCAACAGCAACAATCAGCTACTACCCTTCCCGGCGACCGGATCTTTTGCATCGGCTGACTCTTTGTTTAGCACTATCGTTTCAGGCAACGATGACATCAAAGAATTTGTGTGGGTTTTTGGTGATGCTACGGCAAACGTCACGCGCAATCAAACCCTGGTGCCGACGCTTACAACCGATAATCTGTTCAACAGGGATGTGGTCACGCATACGTACTCGACTCCGGGACCAAAACAAATTGATCTCATTGTGACCACGGACCGAGGTTGCCGCAACAGTTTAGCGCTTCAGAACTCCTATCGTTCTATCGTGGTTCTCGACCGGGTTGTGCTGGGTGCCGGATCAGCATACGTTTCAGATTTTGAACCGATCGCAGCCCCTCCAACGCCAGGCCACCGCAACTGGCAAGTCTGGGGAACCGGCGACAATATTCTTGAAATTCAGGCAGGTGCTGCCAGCGCTTCATGGGAATATGGTCCTGCAAACGGGACGGAATCTATTCCTGATAGTGCGATCATTCACAAAGCAAATATCTGGAAAACGAACATTAAGAATTTTCCGCTTGGTGATCCTAGTGATACCTATAATCCAGGAGAAAATTCTGCGCTCTATTCACCAAGTTTCGATCTACGGAATCTTACGCGGCCCATGGTCTCCTTCAATGCTATTTCTCAGTTGGAATCCAGCGACGGGGTGGTGCTCGAGTACTCCCTGGATAGCTTGAACATCGCCGATCCAAACAAGGAGTGGCTAACACTGGGTGTCATTGGTACCGGCGAAGACTGGTACACCGACCAGGGGATTGCCGGAAGGCCAGGTACGCAAACAGGTAATGACTTCGGATGGAGCCGTTCCGACAACAAGGCATGGCAGGCACCCAAGCACGTGCTCGATGACTTGTTTCCTCCGAATTCTACGGGGGTACCCACCAAGGCAGTCTTCCGTTTTGCTTTAGGCAGTGCTTCACCTGCCGTTGATTTGCAGGGCTTCACCCTTGACAACTTCCGGATTGGTGATCGCACACGGACGATCCTTTTGGAGAGCTTTGCCAACACCAGCAATACAGCGAACGAAAAAACTCAGAATGACTATGTGCAGTCGTTCATTGGTGGTGTGGGTACGGAAGTGGTTAAACTGAACTATCACGTGAACTTCCCGGGCAAGGATCCTTTCAACGAGGACAATCCCGCCGACCCAAGTTCGAGAGCCTTGTTCTACAATATTGTGACCACCCCACGATCTGTGCTCGATGGCGAGAAGGATCCGCAAGATCGTCTCGTCGATCAGTGGGGACAAACACTGTACAATTTAAGGACGCTCCAACTGGCACAGGCGGATATCAAGATCATACCCACGGTAGATCCGCTTCAGGGTACTATTACCGTTAATGTGAAAGTAACCTCGCGAGTCATCACGGGCATACAGCCGAATACCATACTTCATGTGGTCTTCATGGAGAAGAATGTACCAATCAGTGGTTTATCCCTTGCCAAACAAGGATTGGTGCAGTCTGGCGAAACGAATTTCGAGTATGTTGTGAAAAAGATGCTGCCAAGCGCCGCTGGTTCAACGTTTGGCGCCGTGCTCCCCGACACCGTTTCCAGGTTCTTCGGTCCCTTCGTCTATAAACCTGAATCCGGAAAGTTGTATCCGGATCCCGATGACCTCGTCGTGGCTGTATTCCTCCAGGAAGCAACGGCTCCCTTTGAAGTTTTCCAGGTAGAATTGTTCGAACCAATCGTAGATCCACCTGTCGTTACGGGGCTGGAACCTATCGCCGCCGAAAGTGTACTTGTTTATCCCAACCCGGCGAACCGCGAGATGACTGTGCAATTGCCCGGTCAGTTGACCAAAGAGGCAGGGTTGAGTTTGGTGGATCAAACCGGACGCGTAACGCTCCGAACGTTGATCCCCGGAGGTGCCGACCGCAAAACATTTAATGTTAGCGATCTCTCCAGTGGCGTCTACATACTGACCATCGATATGGGCACGGGTGTATTAGTCCGAAAAAAGGTCATCATCGTCCATCAAGAATAACTGATTGGTCCAATCCTGAAAGCCCCATTTTCAAAGTGAAAATGGGGCTTTTCTTTTGTCTTACCAGTTTTGATTTCTAACCTCTTTCCGTAATTTCAAGAATTGTAACACCCCTCAGACCCTCTACATCCCATGGAGATTTTCCTCAAAGCAGATGCCTGGATGGCCCTCCTCACCCTCTGCTTTCTGGAAATTGTATTGGGTATCGATAACATCATTTTCATCTCTATCGTCTCCAACAAGCTGCCCGAAGAGCAAAGGCAAAAGGCACGCAACACAGGATTGGCTATTGCCATGGGTGTGCGGATATTGTTTCTGTTGGGGATTACCTGGATCATCGGTTTTACCGAGCCACTTTTTACCGTGCCCCAATTCGCGATGATGGTGGAAGATCTCCCGGTGAGTGGACGCGATCTGATCCTCGGTTTTGGTGGTCTGTTTCTCATCGCCAAGAGCACCATGGAAATCAACCATGAAATGGAAGGGGAAGACGATGAGGACGACGATGGCACGGGGATCAAGAAGAAGGTATCGACCATCACCCTCAGGGGTACAATCATACAGATCGTTCTGCTCGATATAATCTTCTCCTTTGACTCTATCCTAACCGCCGTGGGCATTGTCGACCGCGATAAAGTGATCATCATGATCATTGCTGTCATCGTATCCATCATCATCATGATGTTCTTCAGCGGCACCATCAGCCGGTTTATTCAACAACATCCTTCCATGGAGGTGCTCGCCCTTGGATTTCTTATTCTTATTGGCTTCATGCTCTTCCTTGAGGCACTCCATTACGCCATCCCGAAAGGATACATCTATTTTGCCGTTGCATTCTCCATGCTCATCGAACTGACCAACATTCGTGTCCGAAAGAAACGAAAGACGAAACCGGTTAAGCTCAACAAGCCCTTTACAGACCAGGAGATGCAGGAAGTCATTAAGCACAACAATTAAGAAGTGACCGGCGAACCCTGACTTCCCCGTCAGCGTTGTTAGGCCAACCGACTTTCATATCGTATGACGAATGACCCCCGTTACCCCATTGGAAAGTTTCCAGCCAAAGAAACGTATACTCCGGATGAACGAAGTGCCTTCCTCGACAGGATAGCATCCCTTCCAACCCGGCTGGAGTCCGCCATCCTTGGCCTAACCAACCAGCAACTCGACACCCCCTACCGCGATGGCGGCTGGACGGTTCGACAGGTGGTCCACCACGTTGCCGACAGCCACATGAATGCCTATATCCGAGTGAAGTGGACACTGACGGAAAGTTCACCGACCATCAAAGCGTATGAAGAAAAAGAATGGGCTGTCACACCGGAGACTACTTCGGATCCATCCCTTTCGATTGCCTTGCTGAAGGCACTTCACAACAAATGGATCATCCTATTCAGGGGGCTTTCTGGAGATGACCTTCAGCGTGATTTTATTCATCCTTCGACCAAGAAATCAGTAAAGCTGGAACACCTTATGGGCATGTATGCCTGGCATGGCGACCATCACCTGGCCCACATTACGGAGTTAAAGAAACAGCAGAACTGGTAAGCTCCCGATGCAGCCTTACATTGCCCCTACCTTCCTGTTTAACAAGCACCTCGAGACGATCTATCCCAGTCTCCTGAGGGAGGTACCGTTTCAGGCCGCTGAAAGAGAACGGATTGAAACTCCAGACGATGACTTCCTTGACCTGGACTGGTATCAGCAAGGCTCAACACAGTGCGTGATCATCAGTCACGGGCTGGAAGGCAATTCCCAACGCGCGTATATCCTGGGAATGGCAAAAGCATTTTTCAATGAAGGGTTCGATGTACTTGCCTGGAACTATCGGGGGTGTAGCGGTGAAATGAACCGACAACTACGGTTTTACCATAGTGGAGCCACGGACGACCTGCATACGGTGGTAACGCATGCCAGCAAACGCTATGCATCCCTCCATCTCATTGGTTTCAGCCTCGGCGGGAACCTAACCGTTAAGTATTTGGGCGAAGGTCGGGCACCCGGAAACGTTGCCCGAGCCATTGGTATTTCTGTTCCGCTAAACTTACATACGAGCAGCCTGGTGCTCGCCAGGCCATCCAACTGGCTTTATACACAACGTTTTTTGCGAAGCCTGTCCGCCAAGGCTAAGGCTAAACCAGGGCTCGCCGAAGT
This sequence comes from uncultured Ohtaekwangia sp., assembly GCA_964392375.1. Classification (GTDB taxonomy): domain Bacteria; phylum Bacteroidota; class Bacteroidia; order Cytophagales; family Cyclobacteriaceae; genus ELB16-189. Next base: position 26,050 of record CAYMPU010000081.1, read on the forward strand.
CCTTGACCTTCGCAAGCTTAAGACCGTCAGAAACCTGATGGAATTTGATGATCACTTCACGGGTCCACTACATGGATTCCGGGATGCTATCGATTACTATACCCAGTGCAGCGCTATCCATGCGCTACCGAAAATTCAAATACCCACGTTGATCCTCAATGCTCAGAATGATCCATTTCTCAGCAAGGAATGTTTTCCCTCGGGTACCTTTCCGAACATAACCCTGGAATTTCCACGTCGGGGCGGACATGTTGGATTCACCCGATTTGACGAGAATGGCCTATATTGGTCCGAGATGAGAGCGCTTTCATTCATTGATTCCGCAACATGATCAACCGGTATTCCCTTACCGCTTCTGCACAAGGCGTGGCTGATCGCTTCGCGGTTGACCCTACTGAGGCCTATGCTCCGCAATTCAACGCAGCGCCAACACAACTCTTGCCGGTGATTACACAGGAGAGTCCGAATGGTCTCTCGTTTTTCTATTGGGGTGCGCCTCCGGTTTTTGCCAACCAAAAACCGCTGGGTGAGCGACTGATCAACACGCAGGCAGAGCTGATCGCTGAGAAATCCGTTCTGAAAAAAAAGCTAAAGAGTCACCGACTGATTATCCCCGCCGACGGGTTTTATGTGTGGAAACGCATTGGCAAGAAGGCCTCGGTGCCGTATCGCTTTACATTACCCGATAAGAGTCTGTTTGCCATCGCAGGTCTGTGGGAAGAATATGATGATGAGCATGATGTAGGTCACCATACCTTCACCGTCATCACCACGGCAGCCAATGCATCGGTTGCCCCCTTTTCGGAACGTATGCCCGCCATTCTTCAGCCCTCGTTGGAAAAAGTCTGGCTTCGGTTACTGAATGACTCCGATTTGATTCCAATGCTTGTCCCCTACGCGACTGCCCTTGACCATTACTCGGTATCATCGCTGGTCAATAACCCCGGGAGAAACGACCGCTCTGTGATCCAGCCTGCGCCAGCGGCGGATCAATATGGTAACCTTACGCTATTTGATTAGGATGGTTTAAAAGCCGTCCCCTTCTTTCTTAGCCGGCGGCTTCTCTTCGGTCTTTTTACCGAACAGTCCTTTCTTCTTCTTCTTCGGTTCCTCGACAGGTGCTTCTTTCAGAGACGCTGGAGGTGCCGCAACTGCGGTCGAGTCATTCTTGGGTTTTTTCTTAAACAAATTCTGGAAGAAGCCCTTGATTCCCCTTTTCTCCTTCTTCGCTCCTTCCTTGACCTCCGTCTTCTTTTCCAAAGCCGCCCGGACGTCTGGCAGAACCAGCATCTCCCGGAAGTACCACATGTAGAGGTCCTGATCGAGGTTGTAGCGTTCCTTGGTTTTGGTGATTGCGTAAACGGTATCCACCACCGTTCCGGCGCTGTCGGGTGCATCCGCCTCTGCAAGCATGTACTCCTGCTGCTCTTTGACGGAATCCGGTATCACAGGGTACACAGGGGTCATTTCTACCGTCTGCATTTTGCGGTATTTCTTGCGGTATGACTCAGGCACCGCAATGAGATACTTCGATTTGCTGGCGGTGTAGATCTTGGGTGTAGAGTCTTCCTGGAAGTAGCTGAACTTGGCCCTTACAGCCTCTTTATCATAGATAAAAGAACTCTGGTAGGCAGGACATACCATGCGCTGGGTACAGGCGCCAAGCAAGGCAAGGCAAGCAACAAACAGGAAACCCCGGGGCATGGTGAGTTTAATATGCAATCAACAAAAATAACGAATTAACCCCAAGTAATGCGTTTTACAGCAGTTTGGTAACCATCATAAGATACTGATTATCAATCTAAAAGGATGCTAGAATTAATTTCTGGCTTTTAGTAAGCCCTCTAACCACCAGGTCATACGACCTATCGATCCACGATTGGATAACTCGATCGGGCACGCGGCCATCCATGACTACGGTAACCCAATGCCGTTTATTCATATGATAGGCTGGCTGAACCGACGGATAGCGGTCACGCAGTTCAACACCTTCCTCGGGGTCCACCTTCAGGTTGATGCCCTCGAATACATCCAGGTCGGTAAGGGCAAACATCTTTCCCATAACCTTGAAGACAAGGGTGCTCTCGTCGAAGGGAAATTCCTCGGTTACTCCCTTCTTGGCCAGACACCAGGCGCGGAAGGATTCAATATTCAAAACAGGAAACGCTTGGCGACCAGGTAGATTACGGCCAGCAGGAAAATGGCAATGGATATCTTGTTAATTCCATGCATCACGCGAATGTTTACATTCGAGGGACGTGATGGATCCTTCTTACGGAAGAAGTACTCGCCCACCTCACCCAGGGAAAGAAATCCCCTAAGCGTAAACTTCTTCTCCTTCTCACTATTTTCCATAGCACTCAGTTTGTCAATTCCACCCATACCCCATCTTCCCGGATCAGGCTGATGAGCTCATCCACGGCCTGTGGTGTTGGCACATTCTTCTTGACCACATTCCTGCCCCTGTACAACGTAATCTTCCCAGGACCCGATCCTACATATCCGTAGTCTGCATCAGCCATTTCACCAGGACCATTCACGATGCAACCCATGATGGCAATTTTTACACCCTTCAGATGATTGGTGCGAGAACGGATCTTGGCCGTTGTCTCCTGCAGGTCAAACAACGTTCGCCCACAGGAAGGACATGAAATATACTCCGTCTTGGAAATTCGGGTCCGCGTAGCTTGAAGAATGTTAAATGCGGTCTCATTGACAACTTTGGCGGGCCCACAATTCTCAGCCGCAATAAAGACACCATCGCCTAAACCATCGATCAGCAATCCACCCATATCCGTAGCGGCGTACAATTGAAGCTGCTCTTGGGTCAAATCTCTATACGCCCTTCCGATCACCACCGGGCTGTTACATCCCTGGTTAATCAACTCCACAAACAGGCGCCGTTGCTCAGCATAGCCATGCTTGTTATACGTGTCAATCAGAAGTACCACCGTAGGATCCTTTTCAATGGCAGCGAGAAGCGCTGAGGTCACATCCCCAAGGCAGGCATAAACAAAATTCATTTGATTCGATTTCGCCACACCCTTGAGGTACTCCCCAGCGCGTATGAAAGGGAATGTGCGGGGGTTATCCTTCTTCTGAACCCAAACCGCGTGATTATATATCAACCCAAGAGTTCCTGGTATCTCAAAGTCAATCACATTATCGCCAAGGAAAACATAGTCGCAGGCCATGTCCCCAATATTCCATTTGTCGAGCGGCACCGAGTACTGGTAAGCGATGGCAAACAATGAAGCTTGTGTGATGCGCTGCTTCATCGAGTAATCCGCAATGACACGGGGAACCTGATGGCCACCAAAGTTGCCTACTTCGCGTGTCGCACGCCGGGTGTAGGCGATGGGATTAATCGGGTATTTCTTAATATCTGGAATTGAATCATGAGGCAATCGGCTTTCATAACGCGCTACCAATTCCTGACATACCGGTACTTCGGCCTCAGGTTCTTCGGTAAGCGATACACGTACCGTATCCCCCAGTCCATCCTCCAGCAACGTTCCAATTCCGACGGAGGATTTGATCCTGCCATCTTCACCATCGCCAGCCTCTGTAACGCCCAGGTGGAGTGGGTATGGCTGAAATCCTTCGCTTTCGAGCTTCTGCACCAGCAGGCGATACGCCTGTATCATTACTTGCGGGTTGCTGGCCTTCATCGAGA
>CAYMPU010000082.1:0-2576 GCA_964392375.1 uncultured Ohtaekwangia sp.
GCGACTATCCTTTCTGAGCAGTTCTTTCCCAAGAGCAATCCTACACTGGGACTCCTGTCGACATTGGCCACATTCGCTGTTGGGTTTATTGTGCGACCCTTCGGCGCGATCGTCTTTGGCCGATTGGGCGATATGGTTGGCCGTAAGTACACATTTCTCGTCACGCTCATCCTCATGGGCATTTCGACATTCGGTATTGGATTGGTTCCGGGCTACGAGACCATCGGCATTGCGGCCCCATTACTGGTGCTGCTGCTCCGGGTCATCCAGGGACTTGCTCTCGGCGGTGAATATGGTGGTGCTGCGACCTATGTTGCTGAACATGCCCCGCTGGGTAAGCGGGGATTCTACACCAGCTTCATACAAACGACGGCAACGCTCGGATTATTCGTCTCACTGGGTGTGATTCTCGCCGTGCGGCAGTCCATCGGTGTTAGTGACTTTGCAGCCTGGGGCTGGCGCATACCTTTCCTTTTGTCGGCCGTTCTTGTGGCCGTTTCGGTGTATATACGTTTGCGCATGCAGGAGTCGCCGCTGTACTCAAAGATCAAGAGGGAAGGAGCTACGTCGAAGAACCCCATCAAAGAAAGTTTTGGCAAGAAGAAGAATCTTAAACTGGTGTTGCTCGCACTCTTTGGCGCGACGGCAGGGCAAGGTGTTGTGTGGTACACAGGTCAGTTCTATGCGCTGACCTTCATTCAAAAGACCTGTAATCTAGAGTTTGTGCAGTCGTATTCCGTCATCGCCATTGCGTTGGTGATCGGCACACCCTTGTTCATTCTCTTTGGCTGGCTGTCGGACGTGATTGGACGAAAGTACATCATGATGGCCGGCATGCTACTGGCGGTTGTGTCCTATCGTCCAATCTACCAGAATATGTACGACCTCGCCGATGTGTCGAAGAAGATCGTTGTCGAGGATGGTAAGAATATCAAACGTGAGACATCTCCCGAATCCGGAATGGTGAGCATCGTTGCTATCCAGCCTTATACCGATGGAACGCAACTGCTGGAGTCGACAACTGAACTCCCGGATGGTACGGTAACCGCACCCAAAAAAGAAGTCAAGCTATCGGATCAGGATTTCTGGATGATGATTGCGCTCGTGTTTGCCCAGGTGGTTTTCGTTACCATGGTATATGGGCCTATCGCGGCCTTCCTCGTAGAACTCTTTCCCACGCGCATACGGTATACGTCGATGTCGTTGCCCTACCACATCGGTAACGGTGTATTTGGTGGACTAACACCCTTGATTGCAACCTGGATGTCTGGCAGCGGTGATATCCTTGTCGGTCTGTGGTATCCCATCATCACGGCAGCCGTTTGCTTTGTCATTGGTATGATCTTCTTGTCGAACAAGAATCCTGAAGTTGTGGACTAGGCCATGGCGAAGAAAGGACAGACATGGGTCACGATTGGCAAGCGGAAGATTGAATTGTCTAACCTTGAAAAGGTACTATTTCCGGAAGACAATATCCTGAAGGCGGAAGTCATCGAGTACTACCTCAAGATAGCGCCAACGCTGCTGAACCACGTGAAGGGGCGAGCACTGACGTTGATTCGCTTCCCTGATGGCATTCACGGAGAGATGTTCTATCAAAAAAGTCGACCCACCTGGGCTCCGGACTGGATCGAGTTTGCCTCGCTCGGAAAGGAGGAGAAGAAGGACTACATCATTGCCACGGAGCCGGCCTCGCTGGTGTGGCTGGCCAACCTCGCAGCGCTGGAACTACACCAACTGCACAGCCGCAAGCCCAAATTTGATTGTCCAGACTATATGGTTTTCGACCTTGACCCGCCGGAAGGGTACGACTTCCGTAAGGTGGTGCCACTGGCATTTGATCTAAAGGCATACATCGAAGGATTTGGATACACAGCCTTTGTAAAGACCACCGGTGGGAAGGGAATTCACATCTGCTGCCCGCTGGAACCACGTCATGAGTTTCACACAGTGTTTGAGGCGGCGCAAGCCATAGCGCAACCGTTCGTGGATAGGTATCCATCCACGACGACGCTGCATATCAAGAAAGATGCGCGGAAGGGCAGGGTGTTGATCGACATTTACCGTATCCGCTCAGGACAGAGTATTGTGTCACCGTATAGCCTACGGGGAAGGATTGGTGCTCCGGTATCGATGCCCCTGACGTGGGATGAATTGGAGAAGGTGCAGAGTCCGGTGGAGTTTAATATCCGCACCGCGTTGGACAAAGTGCTGCGGGATGGCGATGCATGGGAAGGGATTGATGCCTATGCCGTGGACATCCACACCCACCGAAAGAAGGTGGTCGCCAAGGAATTGCCTGCGAACAGCAAGCGCAAGACCCCGGCTCAGCTTGAGTCCTACGAGAAGAAGCGAGACTTCAAGAAGACCACAGAGCCTGAGCCGCGGGTCGTGGATGAAGGAGGGAACAATTTTGTGGTGCACCGTCACCACGCCTCACACCTGCATTACGATCTGCGGCTAGAACAGGAGGGTGTCCTCAAGTCATGGGCAGTACCGAAGGGCTTGCCACCCCATCCCGGCGTGAAACGATTGGCGGTTCAGACCGAAGATCACCCCATGAAGTACCTCACGTT
>CAYMPU010000083.1:0-22377 GCA_964392375.1 uncultured Ohtaekwangia sp.
CTTAGCATAATCGGTTGGTGTTTGATAGCGCTCGGTTTGGTGCATAGTATTTTTCCAAGGTACTTTAACTGGAGGCAAGAGCTGAGCTCACTGAGCATCATGAACAGGGAAATGATGTATGTTCACACGTTCTTCATCGCATTTACAATATTGCTTATTGGCGTTTTATGTCTTACATCAGCGACCGAGCTGATCGAGACAACGTTGGGTAGGCGAATTTCTTTGGGGCTTGGGATATTCTGGAGTATACGATTGTATGCTCAGTTTTTTGGCTACTCATCAGCAACATGGAAAGGGAAGACATTTGAGACGGTGGTTCATATCCTATTTTCGGTGTTCTGGGCCTATCTGAGTACAATATTCATTATGATCTTCTTCGGATTGGGCTAATCAGAAAGAGAAAGCTCAAACATATTCCCCTCCTCTTTGTTTGCACGTATATGTCTGCAATCTTAGTCATCGGAGGATCATCGGGAATAGGGTATGCGCTCTCCCACAAACTGGCTGGTCAGGGACACGATGTCTTTGCTACCTACTATCAAAACAGCGTAACCAGCGAAAAGGCCAACCTAAAGTACCATCCGCTTAATGTTTTGGACAAAGGAACTGACCTTTCTTTTCTGCCCGAGCGACTCGATGGCCTGGTTTATTGTCCGGGGAGTGTGACATTGAAACCGTTTCACCGGGTGAAGCCGGAGGAATTTGCGAGCGATTACGAGCTCCAGGTTGTAGGTGCTGTGAGAACAATCCAATCCGTGTTGCCCCGGCTGCGCCAATCCAATCACCCAGCCATCGTGCTCTTTTCTACAGTTGCCGTACAGACGGGATTCAATTTTCATTCACAGGTGGCATCGTCGAAAGGGGCGATTGAAGGCTTGACGCGCGCGCTGGCTGCTGAGCTTGCTCCCAAAATACGGGTGAACGCGGTCGCACCTTCGCTCACCGATACCCCGCTGACGCACAACCTGATCAATACGGATGAGAAGAGAGCACAAAATGATCAGCGTCACCCGTTGAAGCGAATTGGCAAACCCACGGATATAGCCGAGGCTGTAGCATTTCTTCTCTCAGAAAAGTCGTCGTGGATCACCGGGCAGGTGCTGCACGTGGATGGCGGGATGTCAGCCTTGAAGGTTTAGTGTCGGGTGTTATCTGCCCGACTGCCCCTTCCAATCCGCATGCTTTTTGCGGAAGTAGAATAGGGACCCGATCATCAGCACCGTGCCCACTACCGATAGCACATACCCCGCCGAGATGAAGAAGTCGAGCCAGCTCAGATTGGTCTGGCCAAAGTTTTTATAGAACAGCACCCCCACACTCCCCACGTACCCAAACGAGTCGGCGAGGTTAATGAGAAACGCCACGGTACCGGCATAGGTGAAGGCAGCAAGCAGGCGATCAAAGAAGATGCTGTTGAACTGGATGTAACCAAAATACAGTCCCATACCCACCAGCGTCATCCACACCGGAGCAGAGATGAGCGCTCGCTCAAAAGCGAACGTACTCACGCCGGTAAGCACCATTCCGAAGATGACCATGAGGTGATTGATGATGAGCGCTTTTCTGTTGTTCTTAATCACCATCAGCACAGCGATCGCGACAAGCACCGTGATGGACACGGGCACTTCGGTCTGCGTAAAGATCTCCGGCTTGTCACCGTAGCCCAGCGATACCCAGATCTCCTTGGAGAAGTTGTCGCGGAAATCGCGATAAGCGGTGAGCATGGCATACGATCCGATGAGCAACAGCAGTCCGGGCCAGAACGTCTTGACAAAAGCCATTCGCTCACTTCCCATCATCGGCTGTCGCTTCGTGCGCAACGCTTCGTCCTCAGCACTGGGAGGAGGAAGCTTGTCGATGAGCCAGAGGAAGACCAGCAGTGGCCCGAAGAAAAGCGCCGCGGAAGCGAAGGGCATCCAGAACTCGGACACTTGCCAGTCGCGCATGACGAGGCCACCCACGGTCTTGGCAAAGCCGGCCGAGAAAATAAAGCTTACCGACAGGCTGGCGCCGAGGACCTCCGTGTTGCGGCGACCTTCGAGGTAACCGAACACCAGGCTCCACACCATGCCAAGGGGAAGACCATTGAAGAACAAGAAGATCAGGTTGTACGGAGCGGGCGTGATGGCGAAGAAGAACCACGACACCGAGGCGATGCTCACCATAAGTAATATACCCCGGGTGCGGTAGGTCGACTTCATCTCCGACACCACCTTGATGCCCACAAACTTGGAGATGAGGTAGCCGATAACCTGAAATGTCACCATGAGGATCTTGAAGTCGACGCCCCAATAGGTTAGGCCGTCGTAGGTTGCCACGCCGAAGGTCTTGCGCAAGGCGAAGATGCACGTGTAGAGACAGAACGACACGACGGACGCATACAGCGTAAACGAAAATGCGTTGCTGCGTTTCAGCCAGGCCGTGATCGGGTGTTCCTGCATCGTCATCCTTTGTGTTGCCTAAAGTAAATCATTTTTTCCATCTTCGTCTGTCCATCGATACCTGCCTATGCGTCTCATCCTCCTTTTTCTCTTGTCACTTCCTGTAGCTCTCCAGGCCCAGCCTGCACGCAAGACCGAGCACGTCATTCTCATCACCTTCGACGGCTTCCGCTGGCAGGAGGTTTTCGGCGGCGCCGACTCGAGCATGGTGCGGCAGCAGAAGTCCTTAAAGGATGGCGCCATCATGGAGAAATATTGGCGCCCGCGTGCCGAAGACCGGAGGAAATTGCTGCTGCCGTTCCTGTGGAATACCGTCGCCGCGAAAGGACAGGTGTATGGCAACCGCGCCAAGGGAAGCAAGGTCAACGTCACAAACACGATGTGGTTCTCCTACCCGGGATACCACGAACTGCTGGCCGGTTTCCCCGACGACAAGCAAATCACCAGTAACGACAAATTCTACAATCCGAATGAGACTGTCCTGGAGTTCATCCATCGGCAGCCGGGCTTTGGCGGGAAGGTTGCAGCGTATACGTCGTGGGATGTATTCCCGTACATCATCAACGACAAGCGCAGCGGGGTGTATGTGAACGCCGGGGAGGTGCCGGCCACAGCGTCACCCCTTACCGAGCGGGAAGCACTGCTCAATCAGATGATGATCGCCACGCCCAACATGATCCCCGAAGTACGCCTTGACGCGCTGACGTTTTACTATGGCCTCGAGTACATGAAGAAGAACAAGCCCCGCGTGATGTTCTTTTCGTTTGATGAAACCGACGACTTCGCCCACAGCGGCGAGTATGCCGCATACCTCAACTCTGCGCATCACACCGACCGCTTCATTGCCGAGCTCTACGAGTACATTCAATCCGATCCTGTCTATAAAGACAAGACCACCATCATCATCACTTCCGACCACGGCCGCGGCGATGCCCCCGACCTGTGGAAAAGTCACGGCAGCAAAATCCCCGGCGCCGATGCGATCTGGATGGCCATCATTGGCCCGGATACTCCTGCGGGAGGGGAGATGAGCAATAGTCAACTTTATCAGAACCAGGTGGCCGCAACGGTGGCTTCGATGCTGGGATTGCGTTACGTGCCGAAGGGCGCCGCCGGTTTGCCGATTGGGGAAGCGCTGAAGAAGTAGTTGACAATTGACAAAGGGCAGTTGACAATGTCCACCCCATAGGTGGGAGCTTTTTGTCAACTGTCAACTTGCGTCAACAGGTCGCTTTTAATGGATACGACAATCGTCCGTTCTGGGACTAAACATTGTCAACTTCTCGCCGAGTAGTTGACAATTGACAAAGGGCAGTTGACAATGTACACCCCAACGTGGGAGGTTTTGTCAACTGTCAACTTGCGTTAACTGTCATCTTTAATGGATACAACAATCGTCTGTTTTGGGACTACCCATTGTCAACTTGCGTTAACCGTTTTCTTTGGGCGGCACGGGTGTCCGGCACCTATAACCCTATTTTCCTTTCGGGCCTACTTTAGAAACCACGGCGGTCTCAGGACTCTTTGCGGGTTTCTTCTTCTTCAGCTCCTTCCGGATTTTGCCGGCGAGTTTGCCTGACGTTTTCTTGACAGCCTTTTTCGTCTTCTTTGAGGGCGATCCGATTTGGAGGTCTTCAATGGCCTGATTCACGGAATCCTGGATCTTTTTGCGGATCTCCTTTTTTGTGATTCCAATCTTGGCCTTGGAAGCTTTCTTCAGCCCTTTCTTTTCTTTTTTCATAGCGTTCGTCGATGGGTCGGTAAACTTACAGGAAGCGATGCAATGTTAAATGGCTTAACAGAAAGATAACATTGGGAAAGAGGCTGGATGCTGGATACTGGGTGCTGGATACTGGGTGCTGGATACTGGATACTAGATACTAGATGCTGGGTGGTGGGTCCGAAGGTGAGTCTTCCAAATCAACGCGACCTACCAGCAACCAGGATCCAGGTTTCAGTATCTACTTCCTATAATCCAACGCCGGCTTCCTGTCGCCAATCAACGCCTCATACACAAAGTTCTCTCCGCGCTTCCTCCTGAACTCTTTCCACGACTCTTCAATTGTAGTCGGCGTGGTGTAGAGATCAATGGCGGTGAGGGCCATGGTCTTGGCGGCGATCATCATGCCTTTGGCGCCGATGGTAGTTCCGCCGGCGGCCACGGCCTGCCAGCTGTGGGCTGCGGTGCCGGGCACCCAGGTCGCTGCGCTGAGACCGACGGTGGGTACAACCCAGCTCACATCACCAACGTCGGTTGATGCCGAGCCATCGTAGGTGCGGAGTGGGCCGATGCTCTGAGTGGATTCAAGTGATGGCATCTGATCGGAGGCGAAGGTCTTCTGAATCTTTGTTGCAAATTCTCTTTCTTCCGGCGTGTAGGTATAGCCACCCACTACGCGCAGGTTGGCATCCATGACACGAGCGAGGGTCTCGTTGCCGAGCAGGTCGAAGACACCGCCGGTAACTTCTACTTCTACGCGCGTATCGGTACCCATCGCAGCACCTTTTGCGGCGCGCTCAATGCGTTCCCAGATTGATTTCACATTGTCGCGCTTTGGATTGCGCACATAGTAATAGACTTCCGCGAAAGCGGGAACGACATTGGGCGCCTCACCACCACGGGTGATGACATAATGTATACGCGTCTCCTGCGGTACGTGCTCGCGGAGCATGTTGACCATCGCGTCCATGGCTTCTACGCCGTCGAGGGCGGAGCGGCCACGCTCAGGAGAGGCCGCCGCATGGGAGGCAACGCCATAGAAACGAAACTTGCCGGTCTTGTTGGCCAGCGACGATCCATAGCCCGCGCTGTTCTGCGCGCCGGGGTGCCAGTTGACAACGACATCGACATCGTTAAACAGACCTTCACGAACCATATATACTTTTCCAGAGCCGCCTTCTTCGGCAGGCGTTCCATAAAATCGTATCGTTCCTGTTTTTTTGTTGGCGATCAACCAGTCTTTAACTGCAATCGCAGCAGCAGCGGAGGCGACACCAAAGAGATGGTGACCGCAGGCATGACCAGCCACCTGGCCTGGGATGGGCTTCACTTCAGGCACGGCCATCTGCGCCACGCCCGGCAGCGCGTCGAACTCGCCGAGGATGCCGATCACGGGCTTGCCAGATCCGTAGGTCGCTGTAAATGCGGTAGGCATGCCGGCCACGTTGTCTTGTACCGCGAAGCCCGCATCTTTCAGCATCTGCTGGAGGAGTGCCGAGCTCTGCTTCTCCTGGAAGCCGACTTCGGCATAGTCCCAGATCTTTTTCGCCGCCGCCGCATACTGCTCGCCGCGGGCGTCGATGGACTTGATCACTTCTTGTTTTGTCTTTTGGGCCGCGGCGGAGAATAGCAGCGTCACGCAAAGGAGCAGGAGGGTGGTGCGTTTCATGGGTTTAAGGTTTACTCAAACTTAAACCTTAAACCCAAACTTTGAAAAGACTTTACGTGGATGGAGGAACGGAAAAGGCAACGGACGAGCGCTGCTCCGGTTGCTTTGGGCCCGGCAGCCGTTTTTCTACGCGAACGACAATGACGAGGAGAACAATAACAATCATGATCACCAGGGCATAGGTGAAGACCCGAATGATCTTCTTCATTCGCATCTCATCCTCATGGCGTTCGAGGATGGCGCCATAGTTACGGAACCGTTCAGCCCCGCGGCCGGTGAGCTTTTGCCGGCGCAGTCGTATCTCGTGCTTACTCATCGTACTTCATTTTGATATGGAAATGACTCCGCAACTTGTCCAGAGCCCGGTAGGTTCTCATCTTGGCGCCGCTCTCCGTGATATCGAGGATGAAGGCGATCTCACGGAAGTCCTTGTCCTCGAAGAAGCGCAACTCCAGCACCTGCAACATTTCGGTGGGCAGATCTTTCAGGTATGTCAGCAACTGCTGGATACGTTCTTCATCCGCGTCACCCGTGGAGGGGTTGGCTTGCTCCACGAGTTCACGGATGCGACCCTCTTCAATGCTGAACACCATCTTGCCTTTGTTCTTGCGGTAGTGCTTGTTGACTTCGTTGGTGGCAATCTTATACAGCCAGGCTGAAAAAGGGTAGCCCCGAAACTGATACTTGGGCAGGTGATGCAACGCATTGACAAACGTCTGCGAGCTAAGATCACCGGCCGTGTCTTCGTCGCCGGTCTGGCGAAGAATAAAATAGTAGATCCTGTCGAAATAGGTGTTGTACAACTCGGCGAATGCTTTCGGGTCACGCTTGGAGCGCTCGATGATGTCATTTTCCCGCCGTAAGTCGTCGCCGCTCATGGGTGTGGATCTGTTACTTATAATGCCCTCCTCTTCATTTAGACACAAGGGCCCGTTTCTCCAGGGGAACGGCCTTTCCGAACCTCAGGACCAATAATCACGTATCTTGAGGGAACGTATTCCCTGGTAATATCCGGAATATTGAAGTTGGTCATGCTACGTAGCGCTATAATTCTTCTGGTGGGACTTTTCTTCGCTGCCACGGCGGTCGCGCAGCACCATGCCCTACGCCAGTACACGGCGGTGGACGGTCTGCCGCAGTCGCAGGTCAACGCCATGGTCGAAGATCACTTGGGCTACCTGTGGATCGGCACTTCCGGCGGTGGACTTGCCCGCTTCGACGGTCGCGACTTCAAAGTCTACACTACGTTTGATGGACTGCTCAGCAACATCGTCACGTCGATCTTCATCGATTCGCGGCGTGTGATCTGGGTCATTCACCCTCAGGGTATTTCCCGCTTCGACGGCCTAACGTTCCGAAAGTATCAGCCTGCTGCTTCCGCGGAAGGTATGAAGCGGATTCGCCGCATGGTGGAGTACGGGGACACATTGTTTATTGTCTCCAACCCCGGACTTATCGGAAAGATCCACCGGGATTCTGTTTACTCCTGGGCAGAGAAGATCCTGCCGAAGAAGTCCATTTTCTTTACGCACGTCACGACACGCAACGTGCCATGCTTTTATTTGAATGACAGCTCGTTCCTAACACCCACACCGGATGGCTACCGGAGGATTTCTCATGTGGGTGTCTTCAACACAGCCTACAGCATGTACAACCACGGCAGCGAGGTGTGGCTTGAGACCGACAAGGGAATGTTTGCACTCGACCTGGACAAGGGGCAGTTCAGCCCGAGGAGGAAGATGATCAGTCGCTATGTCATAGGATATGACAGCGCCACGACAACCTACTGGACGCGCGATGAACGTACACTGTTCCGCCAGCGGCTGGTGGGTGATCGTGTGGAAACCGACACCGTACTGAAGGGAGTTCCCATTGTCCAGGTGATGCTCGACAAGGAAGGTAACGCGTGGTTTGGCAGCGCCGGCAACGGACTCTACCGTTATTATCCGAAGGACTTCACCAATGTAGAAGCGCGTATGCGGCGGGTGATGGCGATCGAACGGGATCGTGGCAACAACTTGTGGCTGGGCGGCGAGGGGCTCACGCGCATTCGCGACGGGAAGTCATATCCTTATCCGCTTCCCAATGGTGATGACGACGGTGTCCGTGCCATCCGCACCAGTCCTTCCGGCGATGTGTGGGTAGGATCGTTTTCCGGACTCGGACGCTATATGCCGGCGGAAAATCGGTTCGTGTGGTTCAACCGCGAGCATGGTCTCTCCAGCGCTTACATCACGTCGCTGGAGTTCGACCGTCAGCAATTGTGGATCGGTACTACTGGAGGAGGCCTGAATCGTTATGATGGAGAGAAATTTGAAAGCGTAAAATCGCCCGGCGTGAAGAACATCGCTTCGCTGCGGTATCTTCCGGCCATTCATACACTCTATATCGGTACCGAGTTCGGGCTGTTTTCCCTGGACGACAAGGATGCTTTCACGGAGATTCCTGTTCCTCAGTTCGAGAACACCACCATCCTTTCGATGGCCGCCTATCGTGATACTTTGTTGCTGGCGGGCTCCGGAGGCGCCGGTGTGGCCATCATCGACCCGCGCCGCTCATCGAAGACCTTCATCGGTCCGCGCGAAGGTTTACCTTCCGGGTTTGTGTTCTTCGTCAGCGTTGATGAAAGCGACCGGATATGGATCGGCACGGAGAAAGGCATCACCCGGCTGAAGCTTAACAACAGGCTCGAGATCACCGAGACCCGCGACTTTGGGTTCAACAACGGCCTCACGGGTATCGAGACCAACCAGAACGCCTACTTCATGTCCGAACAAGAGAAGTATTTCGGCCTTATTGACGGCGTCTATACGTTCAATGAAGATCGCAACCCCTCGATGACATCGTACCCTGTGCACCTCACGGGTATCGAGATATTCTTTGGCGAAACGCCGATTGATCAATACAGTGAGTCGGGCACTGGGTTTTTCCGGATACCCGAGGCATTGACACTGCCGTACGACAAGAACCACATCACGTTTCGTTTCAACCGCGTCGACAAGCGCTACTCCCATGCTGTGCGCTATCGGTATTATCTGGAGTCCTTCGACAAGACGTGGTCACAGCCTTCTGCTGATGGTCGGGTCACCTACAGCAACTTGCCAACGGGACAGTATGTCTTTCGTGTGCGGGCCACCAACCAAAATGGAAGCTGGGATGAGCCGGCCATTGCCTATGCCTTCTCCGTCGAGGCGCCGTTCTACCGCACCGGTGCTTTTTATGTGGTGATGGCGGGGTTGCTGCTGGGGTCGCTGGCGTTGTTTATCCTGATACGCATGCGCACGAATGTGTCGCGTGCCATCGCCAGAGAGCACATCCGCCAGCAGGAGCAGGAATCGCTGCGCAAGGAGATTGCCCGCGACTTCCACGATGAAATGGGCAACCAGCTCACGCGGATCATCAACTACGTGAGCCTGATGCGCATGAACGGGCAGGGAGAAGGGCAGGATCTTTACCGCAAAGTGGAGGAGTCGGCGAAATACCTATACAACGGGACGCGGGATTTTATCTGGGCCATCGACCCGGTGAACGACGATTTGTCTAAATTGTTCCTACACATCCGCGACTTTGGAGAGAAGCTGTTCGAGGAAAAGGGCATCCGTTTCCGCGCTTTCAACGAAACAACGGAGAAAGTGAAACTTCCTTACGGGTTTAGCCGTGAAGCTAACTTGATCTTTAAGGAAGCGATGACGAATACGTTCAAACACGCTGCAGCCGGCAACGTGTCGTTTTATCTCCAGGCAGCGAAAGGCGGCTATGCGATGGTGCTCGAAGATGATGGGGTAGGCCTTGACCCCGCGCGGGTGGACTCCTCCAATGGAATCAGGAACATCCGGGCGAGGGCGGAGAAGATCAAGGCTTCGTTGACGATAGAAAAGAAAAAAGAGGGTCAGGGGACCCGGGTAGAACTGACATTTACGATAACTAAAAAGAACACCTATGACAATGCTTTCCAAAAAACGCGTCCTCATCGTTGAAGACGACGCTGAGATCCGCAACAGTTTTGTGCACATCGTCAACAGCTCCGACAAGTTCGGGGTGGTCAACGCTTACGGCTCGAGCGAGGACGCTATCAAGCACTTGAACCACGACAAGCCCGATTATGTGTTGATGGACATCCAGTTGCCGGGCATGAGCGGCATCCAGTGCAGCAAGGTGATCAAAGACAAAAGCCCTTCGACGGAGATCATCATGGTCACCGTGTACGAGGACAACGATCAGGTGTTCGAAGCCCTGAAGTCCGGCGCCACCGGATACATCACCAAGAGTTCCAACCATCTGGAACTTCTGTCGGCCCTCGACGAGATCTCCCGCGGCGGTGCCCCCATGAGCAGCAAGATTGCCCGCATGGTGATCGACAACTTCCACATCAACCCCAACTCACCGCTCACCAAGCGCGAGACGGAAATCCTGTCGCTGATCTCGGAAGGGAAGACTTACACCCAGATCTCCGAACAGCTGTTCATCTCAAAGGAGACCTCGAAGACGCACATCAAGAATATCTATGCGAAACTGCAGGTGAATAGCAAATCGCAAGCGCTGGCCAGGGCGGCGCAGGATAAGCTGATCTAGAAGTTGACAGTTGACAAAGGGGCAATTGACAAAGAGTTCTCAAACGTGGGAACTCTTTGTCAATTGTCAACTTGCGTTAGCTGTTAAGTTGTTGTGCGCAATACTCATCCAATTTGGGTGCCACCCATTGTCAACTGCTCAAACTTCTCCAAAATATCCCGAACTCAGCGTGATTCCCGGCACCGTCCAGATCGGTAAATTTGTCTATCAATTTTGGGTAAGGTCGGGTGGCTGCTCCTTGGTCATGGGTGGATTTAGGGCAGCCGCCCTCTTTTTTTATATTACCCGCTCATCCCAACCGTTGTTGAAATCTCCTGCCTGATTCCTTAGCTTTTGGGGTTTTAATAACCCTATGAAGAAAACCATCCTGTTCCTGCTGCTGGGCATTGCTCCCCTGGCTTTCGCACAGAAAAAGAAAAAGGGCGATGAGCCCACGCCACCACCTCCCGCCGCTGCACCGGCTCCTACGGGCATCGAGGCCAAGACGGCCGGAATGAAGAAGTTCACCGGATTCGTCGACTACTACTACGACGAGAAACAAGACAAAATCTTTCTCGTCATCGACAAATTCGACACCGAACTACTCTATGTTGAATCGCTGGCGGCCGGCATAGGTTCCAACGACATCGGCCTCGACCGCAACCAGCTGGGCAGCGAGCGCGTGGTGAAGTTCGAGCACCGCGGTCCCAAAGTGCTCATGCGCGAAATCAACCTTCGCTTCCGCGCCATCAGCGACAACGCCCTCGAACGCAAAGCGGTTGAAGATGCGTTTGCTACGTCCGTGCTCTGGGGATTCACGGTGGTAACCGAAGAAGCTGGCAAGGTACTCGTCGACGCATCCGACTTCCTCATGCAGGACTCACACGATGTGATCGGCACACTGCGTGGCGCACAGCAGGGTAATTACAACCTTGACAAATCACGCTCGGCGTTTTACTTGCCGCGCACGAAGAACTTCCCCGACAACTCCGAGATTGAAGTAACGCTCACTTTCACCGGTCAACCGACAGGTGGATTTATCCGCAGCGTGACCCCGACGCCATCGAGTGTGACGGTGCGCACACACCACTCTTTTGTGCGTCTGCCCGACAACAACTACAAACCCCGCAAGTTTGATCCCCGCGCCGGCTACGGAAGCATGTCGTACTATGACTATGCAACGCCCATCAGCGAGCCCATCGAGAAGCGCTTTATCACACGTCATAGGCTGGAAAAGAAAAACCCTGGAGCTGCTGTCAGCGAGGCGGTAGAGCCTATTGTATACTACATGGACCCCGGCACCCCCGAGCCCATCCGTACGGCATTGATGGATGGGGCCAAGTGGTGGAATCAAGCTTATGAAGCGGCTGGCTACAAAGATGCGTTCCGCGTAGAGCTCCTTCCGGAAGATGCTGACCCCATGGACGTGCGCTACAACGTCATCAACTGGGTGCACCGCTCCACCCGCGGCTGGTCGTACGGAGCTTCCGTTTCTGACCCACGCACGGGCGAGATTATCAAAGGACATGTCAGCCTCGGCTCGCTGCGCGTTCGGCAAGATTATCTCATCGCGGAAGGACTACTCGCGCCGTATGAAACTGGAAAGCCGGCTTCCAAAGAAATGGAGACGCTGGCGCTAAACCGCTTGCGTCAATTGGCTGCCCACGAAGTAGGGCATACCCTGGGATTGGCACACGCCTATTCTTCCAGCGCCGAAAATCTCGCCTCGGTCATGGACTACCCGCATCCGATGGCCACACTTGTGGATGGTAAAGTCGATGTGAGCAACGCCTATGATCTGAAGATTGCCGCCTTCGACAAAGTGTCGATCGCTTACGGCTACCAGGATTTTCCCGATGGCACCGACGAAGACAAAGCGCTGAATGACATCATTCAGAATTCTCTAAAAGCCGGACTGACGTTCTTATCTGACCAGGATGCCCGCCCGCAGGGGAGTGCGCACCCGTTTACGCACCTGTGGGACAATGGCAAGGATCCCGCCGCAGAACTCAACCGACTGCTTGACCTGCGTACGGTGGTGCTGCGCAACTTCGGGGAGAACAACATCAAGCCCGGCATGCCGATGGCAACGATAGAAGAAACTCTCGTGCCGATGTACTTTCTCCATCGCTACCAGGTGGAGGCCGCGTCGAAGATGATCGGCGGACTGAACTATCGCTATGCATTGCGCGGCGACGGGCAACCCGTTGCTGAACTGCTCACGCCGCAACAGGAACTGAATGCGCTGGAGGCGTTGATCCGCACGGTACAGCCTTCAACGTTGATGCTGTCGGAGAATCTGCTGAAGAGCATACCTCCACGGCCGCTCGGATATAACCGTCATCGCGAGCTGGTGAGAGGAAGAACCGACCTCACCTTCGATCCGCTCGCCGCTGCGGAAACGGCTGCCGACATGACCTTTGCCATGGTGCTGCACCCTGCTCGTGCCAACCGGTTGTTCGAACACCACTCCCGCGACGCGCGGCTCCCTTCACTCGAAGCTGTGATCGACAGGTTGCTGCTCGCTTCCATCAAGGCAAGTCCGAAGGCGGGCTACGAAGGCGCCGTACAGATGGCTATCGACTACGCCATGTTCAGCAACCTGGCCAAGCTCGCCCTCTCCACCGACGCGGCTCCGGCTTCGCGCGCCATAGCCCATGCAAAACTGAAGTCACTGAAGACCTGGCTCAGCACCCGCCCGGCTGGAAACGAAGAGTGGTCGGCATTCTACGCCTACCTCGCCGATCTCGTCGACAGGCTGGAAGATGATCCGGAAGAATTTAAGATTCAGCAAGTGATGCAGTCGCCTCCCGGACAACCGATCGGCATGAGCGAGCCTGATTATTGTGGAAACTATAAGTGATAATCCCCTAACCCCAAATAGACCTATGAAACGATTACTGGTACTCCTGACTGTTCTCTGCGTGGCAACAGCCGCCTTCGCACAGAAACTTGACATGGAAAAATTCAAGGGCATGAAGCCCCGCAGCATCGGGCCTGCCGGCATGAGCGGGCGCATCACAGCCATTGACGCTGTCGTCAGCAACCCTGACATTATCTATGCCGGCGCTGCCTCGGGCGGCGTGTGGAAGTCCACCAGCGGCGGTGCGGCCTGGACGCCGATCTTCGACAAGGAATCGACGCTGTCGATCGGCGCTATTGCTGTACAGCAGAGCAACCCCTCGGTGATCTGGGTAGGAACCGGTGAAGGCAATCCCCGCAACAGCCTCAACGGCGGCGATGGAATTTACAAGTCGCTGGATGGCGGCAAAACCTGGAAGAAGTCAGGTTTGGAGAAGACACGCCACATCCACCGCATCCTCATCGATCCAACCAATCCCAATACGGTCTATGTAGGCGCGATCGGCTCACCCTGGGGTGACCACCCCGAGCGCGGCGTGTACAAGACTACCGACGGCGGCGCAACCTGGACACAGGTGTTGTCTGTCGACAGCAAGACCGGCGTAGGGGAGTTGGTGATGGATCCTTCCAACCCCAACAAACTCATCGCCAACATGTGGGAACATCGCCGTCTGCCATGGACGTTCAAGTCAGGCGGGCCCAGCTCCGGACTGCACATCACCTATGATGGCGGAAAGACATGGAAGAAGCTGACCAGCAAGAATGGTCTTCCTGAAGGCGAGGTGGGCCGTATGGGCCTGGCCATCGCGCGCAGTAAGCCGGATGTTGTGTATGCTCTGATTGAATCCAAGAAGAACGCCCTCTACCGCTCCGATGATGGTGGCGAGAACTGGAAGATGATCAACGACAAGCCCAATGAGATCGGCGACAGGCCGTTCTATTATTATGAGATCTATGTCGATACCAAGAACGAGAACAGAGTCTACACCATCTTCTCCCGTGTCAACGTGAGCGATGACGGTGGCAAGTCATTCACGGGTATGCCCGCCAACTTCCACCCCGACCACCACGCCTGGTGGATCAGCCCGGAAGATCCGTCATTGATTATTGAGGGTAACGACGGCGGTGTGAACATCAGCCGTGACCGTGGGGCGAGCTGGACCTTTGCCGAGAACATCCCGGTAGGCCAGTTCTATCACATCAATGTGGATATGGATCAGCCATATAATGTCTATGGCGGATTGCAAGACAACGGTTCATGGGTAGGCCCTGCCTACGTGTGGCGCAACTCGGGTATCCGCAACTCGTATTGGCAGGAACTTTTCTTCGGTGATGGCTTTGATGTATCGCCCGATCCTGACAACAGTCGCTACGGTTATGCGATGTCGCAAGGCGGCAACCTGGGACGCTACGACCTCGAGACCGGCTACACCAAGTTCATCAAGCCCACGCACCCCGACGCCAATTTCAAACTGCGCTTCAACTGGAACTCCGCATTGGCACAAGATCCTTTCAAGAGCGGCACCATTTATTACGCCAGCCAGTTCGTGCACAAGTCGAGCGACCGCGGCACTACCTGGGAGATCATTTCTCCCGACCTGACCACCAATAACCCCGAGAAGCAGAAGCAATATGAGAGCGGTGGTATCACCATGGATGCTACCGGTGCGGAAAACCATTGTACCATCATAGCTTTGGCTGCGAGCCCGGCGAAGGAAGGTGTTATCTGGGCCGGCACCGATGACGGCAACGTGCAGCTTACGCAGGACGGCGGAAAGACATGGAGCAACGTGACCGCAGGCATTATTGGCATGCCGAAGAATGCCTGGGTTCCCCAGATCCATGTTTCCAAAACCAATGCCGGCGAAGCTTTTGTGATTGTCAACAACTACCGCCAGTTTGACTACAAGCCCTACCTCTTCCACACCACCGACTACGGTAAGACCTGGACGAGCCTGGTCACCGGCGCGCAGGTAGGAGAGAGCAACTACACCCTTGCTGCGGCACAAGATCCTGAAGAGTCCAAATTGATCTTCCTTGGAACAGAGAACGGTTTGTTTGTAACGATTGATGGCGGCAAGAACTGGACGAAGTGGACGAACGATTTCCCTGCCGGTGTTCCGGTGATGGACCTCGTCATCCATCCACGCGAGCATGATCTGGTGATCGGCACGTTTGGTCGCGCCATCTGGGTACTCGATGACATCCGTCCGTTGCGTGCGCTGGCCAAAGGAGGCGAGAGTGCGATGTCGGCCGTGGTGAAGATTTTCCCCGCACCCGACGCGTACCTGGCTACTATACAGCAGCCTTCGGGTCCGAGGTTTGATGCCGATGCAATTTATAATGGACAGAACCGTCCGGGTGGCGCGCGCATAACGTACACCATCAGCAAGCCTGCCGAGCCGAAGAAGGAAGCAGACAAAGTAGATCCGAAGACCGGCAAGAAAGTTGCCGAAACTCCGGCACCTGCGGCTGCCAAGCCTGACGCTGGTCGCGGTGGTGTTAAGTATGACTCTGTAAAACTGGAAGTCTTCAATGCCTCCGGTAAGCTAATCAACACACTCCGGCAAAAAGCGCCTGAAGACATGGGCATGAACCGCATGACATGGAACCTGAATGAACAATCTGAGCGCCAGCCCGCACGTGAGCGCAACCCCGGCATGGGTCGCGGCTTTGGTGGCTTTGGTGGAACGGCCGTAACGCCCGGCACCTACAAGCTGCGGATTTCCTTTGGCGGACAGAAAGATTCGACGATGGTGACGGTAAAAGCTGATCCACGTATGGATGCACCTGCCGGTGTATTGGAAGCACGTTATGCACTCGCCAAGCAGTTGCAGGGCTACACCAAGCTCGCCTCACAGGCCACCGACCGCCTGCGTGAAAGCAAGGAGTTGCTGGAAGATTATGAGAAGCGCATCAAAGATGCCAAGCGTGCCGATCTCAAAGCTGCCGCCGACAAGACGAAGGCGATGAAGGATTCCGTGAGTGCCGTGTTTGATTACATCCTCGGTCCGGAAGACAAGCGCCAGGGCATTACGATGAGCAAGGATCCGAGCCGCTATTCGTATGTACAGATGGCCGGGCAGTATGTTTCCCGTTCACGTGAGGCGATCGGCGAGACCGACAACCGGGTGATGAAGCACGCCGAAGGCAAGATCAATGAGATCGTGAAGCGCGTGAATGCTTTCTATGCCACCACATGGGCTGAGTACAAGGCCATGATGGAGAAAGTAGACCTGTCGCCATTCAAAGCCTACGAGCCACTGAAGCAAAACTGATCGTTATATACATTTGAGCCATTTCCTTTCGGGGAAGTGGCTCAATTGTTTTTATCATCATGATCAAGGTCATCCAATCGTCGTACCAGTACCCCGGCAGTGCCCGGATTGCTTTCCCGGATGTTCATATTCCGAAAGGCAAGCACGGCCTGTTGCTCGGAGATTCCGGCAGCGGTAAAACGACCTTGATACACCTGATGGGAGGATTGTTGCGGGGTCAGGATGGCAGGATTGAAGTCGACGGTGTTGATCTCAACTCACTCACCGAGCATGGCCTCGATCAATATCGTGGAAGGCATTTCGGATTTGTGTTTCAGAAGAACCACCTGATCGCATCGCTGACCGTAGAGAAGAACATTCTTTCGGCCCCCTTCTTTGCGGGGTTGAAACAAGAAAGTTCGAAGGTAGACGCCTTGCTCCGTGACCTCGGCCTCGAAGGCAAGCGTCACGCCCGCATCCGTGAGCTAAGCCACGGCCAGGCCCAGCGCGTCTCCATCGCCCGCGCATTGATCAACAAACCCACCGTAATCCTCGCCGACGAGCCAACGTCTGCCCTTGATGATAAGAACTGCGAAAAAGTGATTTCGTTGTTGATGGAAGCATGTTCCAGCCACGGTGCCACCCTCGTCGTCGCCACCCACGACCAGCGACTGAAATCCGTGATGCCGTTGACGATACGGTTGTGATGGGAGCGATACTGGATGCTGGAAGCTGGGTACTGGGTGCTGGGTACTGGAAGCTGTTTATACCGATGACCGATTACTGTTTACCGTTTACCGTTTACCGTTCACTGTTCACTGATTACCGTTAACCCCTCACCCCTCACGCAGCCCCCTCCCATGACCCTCCCCATCCTCGTCTGGAGTTACCTAAAAGCCCGTCCCTTAACGACGGTCCTCAATATACTCTTGCTTGCGCTGGGCGTCGCTGTCATTACCGTCCTTGTACTCTTTACCAACCAGATGCAGGAGAAGATCACCTCCAACGCTAAAGGCGTTGACCTGGTGGTGGGAGCCAAGGGAAGTCCTTTGCAGTTGATCTTGTGTAGTGTGTTTCACATTGATTTTCCCACGGGTAATATCAAGTTGTCGGAAGCCGAGCAGATTGCGAAGCACCGGCTGGTGAAGAAGGCGATACCGATGGCGCTGGGTGACAGCTATTCGGGATTTCGGATTGTGGGTACAGATCGGGCGTATGCCGAGTTATATCATGCAGAACTTGCTACCGGCGACTGGTGGGCAAAAAATCTGGATGTCACGGTGGGAGCGACCGCAGCCGAGCAGCTTAAGCTGAAGGTTGGTGCCACGTTCGTCAGTGCCCATGGCTTGACGACCGACGGCCACGAGCATGAGCAGCATCATTATCAGGTGACGGGTATACTGAAGCGCAGCAACACCGTTCTTGATAATCTGATCTTGACGAACATCGAGAGCATCTGGCTGGCGCACGATCTTGAAGTATCGAGTGAAGTTCCTCAAAACCCCTCTTCACTGGTTCCCGGTCATGAAGCCGGCGACTCCACACGGGAAGTGACCTCATTGTTGATCCAGTACCGCAATCCGCTGGCGGTGATCCAGCTGCCGCGGTACATCAACAGTCGGAGTAACCTGCAAGCCGCCGCACCTGCGTTTGAGACGGCGCGTTTATTTTCCATCCTTGGCGTCGGCGCCGATGTGCTCCGTGGTTTTGCCCTGGTACTCATCCTCATCTCCGCCCTCAGCATCTTCATCGTGCTCTACAACTCCATGAAAGAGCGCCGCTACGACCTGGCCATCATGCGCTCTATGGGCGCCAGTCGCACGAAGTTGTTTGTCTCGGTGGTGATGGAGGGAACGGTGCTCACCGCGCTGGGTACAGCCTCTGGTCTCATCCTTGGTCACGCGGCACTGTTTGTTTTTACGATGGTGGTCCAGCAAAGCGCAGCCTCCGGTATTGATACCGGCGTCTGGTATATCGAAGAGACGGGCTTGTTTGTGGGGAGTATTTTCCTTGGGGTGATTTGTTCCGTGTTGCCGGCGGTGGAGGCGTATAGGACGGATATTCATAGGGTCCTGGCGGGTAGCTAGTTTTGACGCGGCATTTTACCGCGAAGACGCGAAGACGCTAAGGAATTCTTTGTTTACTAACCTTCGCGCCTTCGCGTCTTAGCGGTGGATAACCCGCGCGTTCAACTGGGGTAATAGAAATAGTTTGAAATATTGAGATTCCACCTGTTACTTTTGCACTCAAACTATCCCATGAAACGTCATCTCCCCCTCATACTCCTCCTCTCTCTCGCATTCCCCGCCTCCGCCCAACCCGAAGGCTGGGCCCTCTTCGCCAAGACCAAGTTCGAGGCCAAGTACAACGACAAATCTGCCGAGTATTTCCTCTACCCCGTCTTCGCCCCCGAGCTGAAGAGCCAGGTGGGCAAGGAGGTGAGTCTGGAAGGCTACTACATGCCCATCGACATCGAAGGCAACGCCTACATCATTTTATCGAAGTACCCTTACAGCCAGTGCTTCTTCTGCGGCGCCGCCGGGCCGGAGTCGATTGCGGAGGTTAAGTTCAGGGAGAAGCAAGGGAAGTTTGAGATGGACCAGTTCCTGCGCGTCAAAGGCAAGCTGAAGCTCAACGAGGCTGACATTGAGCACGGGAACTTCATCCTGGAGGACGCGGTGATGGTATCGAAGTGACACGTAGTCGAGGTGTCATTGCCGGTGTTGCACCAGGGTAGCAACACTATGTTGTTGAGCCAAAAACACTCAATCAGGTCCAGGTTAGCCCTTCTGAATGTCC
This sequence comes from uncultured Ohtaekwangia sp., assembly GCA_964392375.1. Taxonomy (GTDB): domain Bacteria; phylum Bacteroidota; class Bacteroidia; order Cytophagales; family Cyclobacteriaceae; genus ELB16-189. The sequence continues at coordinate 19,300 of CAYMPU010000083.1, forward strand.
AGCTGACATTACTTAACTATTAGCGCTATCTTGTTGGTATTATCCATTACAAGGGTAATAACCCGACCGAATGGCGAAAAGCAGACTGGAGACATTGCGTAAGACGCCAACGGGTATAAACGGGCTGGATGAAATCACCAACGGAGGATTTCCCAAAGGCCGCCCGGTTCTTATTTGCGGCAGTGCCGGTTGCGGCAAAACTTTATTTGCAGCTCAGTTTCTGATAAAAGGAATTGCAGATTACAATGAGCCGGGCGTATTCATGAGCTTTGAAGAATCCCCAAAGGAGCTCGCACTAAATTTTAGATCATTAGGTTTTGATTTTGAAAAGCTACAAGCGCAGAACAAACTGCGCATTGACCACGTGCGGATCGAGCGCGCGGAGATAGAAGAAACCGGTGAGTATGATTTAGAAGCACTATTCATCCGCTTGAATTATGCCATTGATTCTATTGGCGCTAAACGGGTGGTACTTGACACCATCGAGTCATTATTTTCAGGAATGGGCAACATTGCACTACTCCGTGCCGAAATTCGCAGATTATTTTCATGGCTAAAAGAAAAGGGCGTAACAGCCATAATTACAGGCGAACGAGGGGAAAGTTCATTGACAAGGCAGGGCCTCGAGGAATACGTTTCCGATTGCGTGATTCTTCTTGATTTTCGTGTGATTAAACAAATAGCGACACGCAGATTGCGTATTATAAAATATCGGGGAAGCACCCATGGAACCAACGAGTATCCCTTTCTCATTGATGAGCATGGTATTTCAGTTCTACCTGTTACCTCTTTAAAGTTAGATTACCAATCACCAACAGAAGTGATATCGACGGGATTGCCCGCATTAGACGAGGCTTTTTCGACCGGCGGAATTTATCGCGCCAGCAGCACCCTCATCACAGGCAATGCAGGCACTTCAAAAACTATTCTGGCCTCTCACTTTGCATTGAGCAGTTGTAAACGTAAAGAGCGCACGCTCTATTTTTCGTTTGAAGAATCGCCCGACCAATTGGTAAGAAATATGGCGACCATTGGAATTAGTTTTAAGAAAGCCATTCAATCAAAATTGCTGTACATTCATGCGTCACGGCCTTCCCTGCAGGGTTTAGAGATGCACTTGATGGTTCTAAGTAGATTATTAGTGGAGATAAAACCGCGCACGATCATCATTGACCCCATCAGCAGTCTAATAAGCATTGGCAATAGCAGTGAAGTAGGAGCCATGTTGGTTAGGCTTTTGGATACACTAAAAGTTAATCAGGTTAATGCACTGTTCACTTCACTCACGCATGACGGCTATCCAGAATATGGCGGGTCCTCCATTGATGCAGTTTCTTCTCTTGCCGATACCTGGATTAGTTTAAGGAATGAAGAACGCAATAATGAAGGAGTGCGCAGTTTGCTCATTGTAAAATCGAGGGGCATGGGACACATCAACAGCCAACTGCATTTTACAATTACAGGAAGAGGAATTCATTTCACCACCCCTAACAAAAGATAGAACACGTGCCGAAAAAAGAGAAATGGGAATTGCGATTATACGTGGCCGGACAGACCGCCAATTCCATACTTGCGCTGAAGAATATTACCAAGTATTGCAAGAAGCATTTGGAAGGAAGATATGTTATTGAAGTAGTTGATCTTCTTAAGAATCCACAATTAGCTGAAGGTGACCAGATATTTGCCATACCTACCCTGGTTCGAAAAGTTCCTGAGCCATTAAGAAAAATAATTGGTGACCTCTCAAATGAAGAAAAAGTCTTGGTTGGCCTGAATATCCGCCCAGTATAGCCTTAATGAGTGTAGCATGAAAGCGAATGTAACGGGGAAGAAAGTCGTTGAAGGAAAGTTTGTTCTAACGCTCTATGTTGCCGGGATGTCGCGGAAATCAATGGAGGCAATTCAAAATATCAAGTTGCTATGTGCCGAGCATTTAGAAGGTTGCTTTGAACTGGAGATAATAGATATTTTCAAAAGCCCCAGGCTAGCTTCCGAACAACATATCGTCTTTAGTCCTTCACTGTTGAAGAAACTACCCTTGCCAAAAATGACATTGGTGGGAACACTATCCGATAGCAAAAAAGTATTGAAAGCATTAGGCGTCACATCCTAGCATTGTGTCATGAACAGACTGTCTGCCGAAGAGGCCGAATTGAAAATCACAGAGTTGCAAGGCAGACTGGATGAGTATGAGCAGCTCATTGAAGCCATTAAAGGAGGTGAAGTAGATGCCTTTGCTTTAAAGACGGATAACCAATCCGCCATTTTCTCCATTCAAACGGTTGATTATGCTTATAGAATATTGGTGGAAAGCTTTGGTGAAGGTGCGCTCAACTTGTCTGAAGATGGACGCATTCTTTATGCCAACAATTATTTTCTCAAGCTTTTGAACTTGCCTTATGAAAGCGTGGTTGGAAATGACTTGGATCGATTTGTACATCCTGATTCAATGGAAACATTCAAGAACCTTTTTAATAGCGGATTTAATGGGGCTGCTAAAGGTGAAATTGACTTGCTGATTGCTGATCAAACAGTCCCGATTTATATTTCGCTTACATCATTGTTTCCTACTATCCCGGCGGTTGGTGTGATCATCACTGACTTGACCGAAAAAAGGAAGCAAGAGGGAATATTGCAAAGGATGAATACTGAATTGGGAGAGAGGAATGTAGAGCTTCAGGCGTTTGCCTACTTTGCCAGTCACGATCTGCAAGGCCCACTGCGGAAAATCCATAGTTTTATATCGCTCATTGAAAAAGACAGCAATAGATTGTCTAAAAACGGTAAGGACTATTTGAAAAGAGTGAAAGATTCAGCCTGGCGTATGCAGGCACTCATTGAGGATTTACTTATTTATTCAAACACAAGTACAGCAGAGCAGAAATTTGTAAGTACCGATCTCAATGAAATCATTGAGGAAGTGAAGGATGAATTAAAGGAGGAATTGCGTGATAAGCACGCCACGCTCGAAGCGGCTGAACTACATACGCTCAACATCATTCCTTTTCAATTTCGTCAAATCATGCAGAACCTGATTGGTAACGCATTAAAGTATTTTGATCCTGCACGACCGCCCCA
>CAYMPU010000084.1:0-15360 GCA_964392375.1 uncultured Ohtaekwangia sp.
ATAAGGCCCCTGACGAATGATAAATCCTTCTATCTTTGCCAACTTTATCAGGAATACAACCACGGAGTGTACGCATGCAGTTAGCCAAATTAGAGATCAAGGGATTCAAGAGTTTTGCCGATAAGATTGTAATCAATTTTGACGAGGGCGTGACGGGGATTGTCGGGCCAAACGGCTGCGGAAAATCAAATGTCGTGGACGCCATTCGTTGGGTATTGGGCGAACAAAAAACCAGCGCACTGCGCTCCGAGAAGATGGAAAACATCATCTTCAACGGTACCAGCCAGCGATCGCCACTCCAGATGGCTGAAGTATCGCTGACCATCAACAATACCAAGAACCTTCTCCCGACAGAATACTCTCAAATCACCATTTCCCGTCGGCTCTACCGCTCCGGAGAAAGTGAGTACCTTCTCAACGGGGTTACGTGCCGCTTAAAAGACATAACCAACCTGTTCCTGGATACCGGAGTTGCTTCGAACAGCTACGCGATTATCGAGTTAGGTATGGTTGATGACCTGCTCAACGACCGTGATAACTCCCGCCGAACGCTCTTCGAGGAGGCTGCCGGAATTTCCAAGTTCAAGAAAAGGAAGAAAGAGACGCTGAAAAAGTTGGAAGATACCGACGCCGACCTCGAGCGTGTAGAAGACCTGCTCTTCGAAATTGAAAAGAACATGAAGAGCCTGGAGAAGCAGGCCAAGCAGACGGAGAGTTACTACAAGACTAAAGAAGTCTATAAGGAGAAAAGCATCCAGTTGGCCAAAGTGGTGGTCAACAAACACAAGGAGAAGTTCAATTCCTTGAATAGCCTCATTGAAGAGGAGAATACTCGCAAAGTCAAGCTGACCACGGACATTGCTGAAGGGGAAGCATCGATCGAAAAGGAAAAGGCCGACCTGATCATCAAGGAGAAAGCTCTGGCTACGAGTCAGAAGGCCATCAATGATCATGTGGCTACCATTCGCCAGCACGAGAGCGAGAAGCAAATCAATAACGAGCGCCTCCGCTTCCTTAACGACAGAGCTTCCAGTCTCCGCGACCAAATAGATCAGGACAAGAAAAGCAATGAGCGGGCGCATTTTGCCATCCATAGCCTCCAAGAGGAAGAGGTTAACGCCCAGGCAACGCTGGCGGAGATTCAGGCAAAGTCGGAACTCATCAAAGCTGAGTACGAAACACAACGCCAGTCGACACACCAGCTTCAGTTGGATGTGGACGCCCTCCGTCAGCAGCAACGCAGCAAACAGGAAGAACACTACCAGACCAACAAGGCCGTCGAGATCCGCGAGATTCAGATCGCTTCTCTGAAGCAGGAAATCGAGCGTGCTACGTCCGATACGACTCAGCGCAGCGAGAGCCTCGTGGAGTTTGAGAACAAACTTGTCATTCTTCAGGAGGAAATCCGTGAGAAGAACGCCACCCTCGACCGGATTAAGGAAGAGGAAAAAGATGTGCTAGCCCGCATCAGCTCACTGGAGAAGACCATTGAGATGATCCGCGAAGAGCTCACCGAGACCGGCCGTAAGCTCGACGCCCGTCAAAACGAATATCAGCTCACAAAATCGCTGGTGGAGAACCTCGAAGGATTCCCGGAAGCCATTAAGTTCTTAAAGAAGAAAGTCGAGTGGACCCGCAATGCCCCACTCCTCTCCGATATTCTTACGTGTCCTGAGGAGTACCGTGTGGCCATCGAGAACTACCTCGAACCATACCTGAACTACTACATCGTCAACCACGAGGCTGAAGCCTATGAGGCTATCAATATCCTCAGTGATGCCAGCAAAGGCAAGGCTAACTTTTTTATCCTGGACGCCTTCGAGAAGTTCATACCGCACAACACCCAGATCTACCCTAACGCGTACCCCGCAACACAAATCATCGAGTTTGACCCGAAATATGGCAAGCTGATGTCGTTCATCCTGGATCGTGTCTACTTCTTTGATGGTGACATCAAGCAAGTTCCACAGGATGACGATAACACATTCATAACCAAGAGTGGAAAGTATACGCGCCGTCGTTTCAGCCTTTCGGGTGGATCGGTTGGCCTCTTTGAAGGTAAGAAGATTGGTCGTGCAAAGAACCTCGAGAAACTCGACAAAGAGATCAAGGAACTAAACCACAAACTGGAAGAAGTGCGCCATTCCATGCTGGATCGTCAGCGTGAACTGGAGCGCCTTCGCAACCACAATCTCAAGAACTCCATCGAGGAGGCACAGAGCGCCATCAAGCAGGTCAGCGACGAGTTCATTTCCGTCAAGACCAAGAAGGAGCAGTTCGCCGAGATGATCAACAACGCTGATCTTCGCCGGGAGGATATCCTCGAGAAAATCGATGTGCTGACCCGTGAGTTGGAAGCGCTCATGCCCCAGTCGGAACGCATTCGTCTCGAGCTTTCGGAATTCGATACACGCGCCCTGCAGTTGGGTGAACAGCTAACGGCACAAAACGAACTGTTGGAATTGAAGTCCAACGCTCTCAACGAACAGAACATCTTCTTCCACCAGCAAACCAACCGGGTGAAGAGTCTCGAACAGGAGATTCGTTTCAAACAGGAAGGCGTGGAACAAAATAACCTTCGGATTTCCGCCAGCGCATCAGAACTTGCCCATAATGAGAACGAGATCCGGACCATCATGGAGACCACCCATTCCGGGGATGAAGAACTGATCAAGCTGTATGCACGGAAAGATGAGATGGAGCTCGAAGTAAACACCGCCGAGCAGGCCTACTATGCAGCCCGTGGTGTGATCGACCAGGTCGAAAAGGATTTGCGTTCCATCCAGCACCAGCGGGAGAATATCGACACTATACTCATGCAGCTACAGCAGGAACTCGGCGAGAGCAAGTTGGAACTGAATTCCATAAAAGAACGCCTCTCCGTGGAATTCAACGTAGCGGTGGACGACATCATGGTGCAGATGAGCGCGGAAGAAAGTCTTGCGCTTGCATCCGAGGACGAAGAGAAGCTACGCAACGAAGTTTCACGCGTTCGTGAGCGCATCGACAACATGGGCCCCATCAACCCGATGGCCATGGAGGCGTACAACGAAATCAAGGAGCGCAACGACTTCATCATCGCGCAGAAAGATGATCTGGTCAAGGCCAAAGAGTCCCTCTTCAGCACCATCAACGAAATTGAAGCGGTGGCCAGCCAAACCTTCATGGATGCCTTTGAAAAGATCAAGGAGCATTTCATCACGGTATTCCGGTCACTCTTTAACGAGGGTGATGACTGCGATCTCAAGCTGATCGACCCCAGCCGTCCGCTGGAGTCTGAGATCGATATCATCGCCAAGCCGAAAGGCAAGCGTCCACTGACCATCAACCAATTGAGCGGTGGGGAGAAGACCCTGACGGCGACAGCCCTCCTCTTCTCGATGTACCTGTTGAAACCAGCGCCATTCTGTATCTTCGACGAGGTGGATGCACCACTCGATGATGCGAACATCGACAAGTTCAACAACATCATACGCAGCTTCAGCAAGGATTCCCAGTTCATCATCGTCACGCACAACAAGCGCACGATGACAACGACGGATGTAATTTATGGTATCACCATGGTGGAGAAAGGGATTTCGAGAGTGGTGCCTGTAGATTTGCGCGAACTGGCGTGAGCTATATTGATTTGAAAAGCATCTGATTCCAGTCACAGGTTAGTCAACCCCTAACCGGGCAGATGCCGGAAAGGAAACGAAGAAAAATGACACGATGAATCCATCAACCTTCGCCCTTCCTGCTTTCCGCATGCTTGTCGCCGGACTGTTTATCGCGCACGGTCTTATGCGCATCAGCAATGGAACGGTTGATAACTTTGGGGAATTTCTGGAGATCAAGGGATTCCCATTAGGCTTTATACTGGCCTGGCTGATCACCCTCTATGAAATCATCGCCGGGACCCTCCTGTTGGCAGGTCGTTGGACTAGCATTCTGGCTTTGGGCTTCGTTGTCCACCAAGTGATGGGCATTGTGCTTGTCCATGCCAAGAATGGCTGGTTCGTGGTTGGCCCTGGTGTTGGTGGCGTTGAGTACAGCGTGCTGTTGATTGGAAGCTGTCTCTTGCTTGCTGCAGATAAAGGCTGAAGCTTCGAAAGAATCATTTCGTGTCGCTCAGGTAGCACGCTACTCATACTTCAGCGTCTCTGCCGGATTTGACAACGCCACCTTGACGGCATGATAACTTACAGTAACCAGTGCCAGCAACAGTCCAGCCACAACACTGACTGCAAACAACTCCCATCCAATGGTAATCTTGGTGTAGAAGTCCTTGAGGAACAAATTGGTGATTACATACCATGATAGTGGAGCGGCAATGACAAATGCGATCAGCGAAAGCCACACAAACTGGCGGTTGAGCAGTACGAAGATATTGACCAACTCTGCTCCCATCACTTTCCGAATACCAATTTCCTTGGTGCGGTTGACTGCATTGATACCCGACAGGCCAAACAGGTCTAGACAGGAGATTAGGACAGCAAAGCCCGTCGATAGCCCCATGATACTCATCCAACGCTGGTACGATTGGTATTGCTTGGCCACGTTGTCATCCAGAAAAGAATAGTCATAGGGACGGTCTGAATAAAGTTCCTTCCAAATCCTGGAGATCTTATCCATCGTGAAGGGGATGTTTTCCGGGGAGATTTTCACCAACATGGTAATCAGGTTTCCTACATCCTTTTTGTTCATGCTGAGGAACATGGGTTCAACCGCACTTTCTAATGATCGGAAATTATAGTCCTTGGTCACGCCGATAATCTTCGATCCTTGACCCACCGTGTCCTCTTGCCAATTCAAATACTCATTCAGAGGATCCTCCCACTTCATATCGCGCACCAGAGCCTCGTTGACTATCACCCCCAGCGTATCGCTGGCAATGGCGGGATCAAAGTTGCGTCCCTCGGCCATTTCAATGCCCAGTGTAGGAATATAGAGCGGGTCTACCGCATAGACATAGGCCGACTTCTGTTCGCCCTTGATCCTGTAACCGTAGCGCGACCATCCCTCGTTGAACGAAGAACTGGTCCCAGCCACGGAGATGATGTCGGACTCTTGAGCCAGACGTGACCGAAATTGCTCAACCGTCTGGTCTGATTCCTTGTTCCAACCTTTTTGTGTCGGAATGACTACAATCTGGTCTTTGTTGTACCCAAGATCCTTGGTGGTAATATGTGTCATCTGCCGGTACATGATCACACTGCTAACAATTAGAAAGGACGACAAGGCAAACTGTAATACCACGAGCGGCTTGGCGAATCCAGCCTGCAATCGGGAGGTAAAGCGGCCCTTGAGCACCTGCACAGGACGGAAACCGGACAAGAACATGGCCGGGTAGCTTCCGGAAATCAGTCCAACGAGTATGGTAATACCCAGCGTCACACCGAACATTGAAAGCAAATCACCTTTCAGCAGGCTGATGCCTTTGCCCGTGAATTCATTGAAGGCTGGAAGAAACAGAGCGACCAGACCCCAGCCTATAACCATCGAAATGAGTGCGAGCATGACAGACTCCATCCCAAATTGATAGACAAGCTGATTCTTCTGCGCTCCTACCACTTTGCGGATGCCCACCTCCGTACGGCGCGACGCGGATGTTGTCAAGGCCAGCGAGATGTAATTGATACAAGCAATTACCAGGATAAGAATTGCAATACCGCCCAGAATGAGTGAATACTGCGCATCACTTACTTTGTGCCACCCGATTTCCTTCTTCAAATGCATGTCGGTCAATCGCGTATACTCGAGTTCAAACATCTTGACATCATCCGGAATGGGTACGGTCGAACGCTTGCGCCATTTCTCCAACCGGTCACCCATGTACTTGTTGACCAGCTTCTCCAGGTTGCCCCGGAATGCATCCATGCTGACATTACTCCTTAGCTGGACAAACGTCGGCGTATTGAAATTTCCCCAATTATCCACGTTCCTGTCGTAATAGGGACGGTTCTCCTGAGGTAGTAATATCTGGAAGTCAATACTGGAGTTCGCCGGTGGCATTTCGATGATGCCGGTAATCGTGAACGACTTCTCTCCTTCATCATCAATGGTTACAGTCTTGCCTATCGGATCCTCGTCGCCAAAGTATTTCCTGGCAATTTCGGGTGTTATAACGGCATCCGACTTGTTTTGAAAGAGCTTATCCGGATTACCCACCATCAAGCGAAACGAGAACATCTTGAAGAAATCGGCGTCGGTATAGGAGAGCTTTTCCGTAAATACTTTGTCCTGATAACGGAATATCCCTCGGCTATCCGGACTGAAACGCGTAGCGTACTCTACTTCTGCAAGATCCGATTTCAACACCTTGGCCAGACCCGTTTGTAGCCATGCCGAACGCTGGTAAGGGTTCTCGGCATCGTGCTGCCACGTATCAAACGCCTTTTCTTCCATGCGGAAAATCTGTTCCTTGTTCGCATGGAATTGATCGAAGCTCCTTTCATCTTCGATATAGAGGTAGATGAGCATGCAAAACGCGATGCCAATACTCAGGCCAAAGGAGTTGATGAACGAATACAGTTTCTGTTTGCGGATGTTGCGAACAGCGACGGTCACATAATTTCTGATCATAATGGTAGTAATTAACCTTTTGTGAAATGTATTTCGGATCAGGATGGAAGGACGAAAAAACCTGAGCGTATTCATGATAAACCGTCGGCGCGCCCTTCGAACTACGGCATCCGGATCACCATCCGTTTTCAGGTCCGCTTCAAACTGTTCCACCAGGTCACCCTCAATGGCTTCATGAAGCTGGTCGGGGCAAAACCAGCTAAGGAAACGGAGGGCGAATTCGGGCGGGTTGCGCGGCGTCATCGTCAGGAGAACTTCAATTGGGGAATAAGTTTCCACAAATCCATGCGTGCTTCCTTCATCGACCGTAGCATAGCCAAGCCGGCATTGGTTACCTGAAAGATGCGCTTTCTCCTCCCACCCCGGGCATTTGTGGCGCCCCCCATTCGGGATTTGACCAAACCCTTGTCCTCGAGGCGGTACAGCGTGACGTGAACGGCACTAAGGTTTACGTCCCGCCCAACACGCTCACGAATCTCTGCAACAATCGCATTGCCGTAGGACTCTTCCTGCAGAATGCCCACCATGGTCAAGACCAATTCTTCAAATTCTCCGAGGTATTCCTTGCTCATGCTTATATGTATATGTTTTGTCAAACAAATATACGTGAAGGTCCCATAAAGGTTAAGGGCAAACTGCACTACCGCTTATTTACTCGTATTTCAACGTCTGGGCCGGGTTGATCATGGCCGCACGTAGCGTCTGAAATCCCACGGACAAGAATGCTATCAATACCACCCCTCCCCCGGCTAGGAAGAACAACACAGGATTGATGGTAATGTGATATGGGAATCCTTCCAGCCATTGGTTCATCATCCACCAGGCCAATGGCCACGCGATTACATTGGCGACAATCACCAATTGAATAAACCCGCGAGACAACAATAAGACAATATTCGGAGCGGTTGACCCAAGTACCTTTCGAATGCCAATCTCTTTGGTCCGCTGCATCGTCATGAACGAAGCGAGTCCAAACAAACCCATGCATGCAATGAAGATCGCGAGCAAGGTAAACAGTCCGAAAATTCTACCAAACTGCTGCTCGCTCTCGTACTGCCGGTTAAAGAATTGATCCAGCAGGAAATAGTCAATGGGATTTCCGGGAAAGATGCTCTTCCAGGGCCCCTCCAGTGAAGAAAGAACTTCCTTGTAGTTATCCTTTTCGACCTTGAAAGCAAAGAACTGTGAAAAGCCAGGAGTAAACCGATATACCAAAGGCGTGATGGACTCCTTCAATGACATCTGATGGTAGTTTTCAAGTACGCCAATAATTTCTACCGTGTCCCATTGGACAAGTTTCTGCCCGATTGCCTCACCGGGATCTTTCCAATCCAGCGCTTCCGCCATGGCCCGGTTGATGATCATATGATTGCGCTCGTCTGGATGGTCGCGATCAAATCCCCTGCCGGCGATTAGTTTCAATCCAAACGCATCAATGTAGTCCTGGTCAATGCCAACGGTGTACCCTGAAATATTGGTCTCGGGTCCCCGGGTGAAACGACGAATACCGCTGGCCCAAAAGATTTCATCACCAGGTACATTGGTTGATGCCGTCATGGTTTTGATTCCTGAGATTCGCAATGCCTCCGTTTTGAATGCTTCCATCTTGGCGGCATAGGTGGAGTCACGCAACCCCGGGCTCTTGATCACCAATGTCTTTACAATGTCAATGCCCAGGTCCTGATTGCGCATAAAGCTCAGTTGCTGATACACGACAAGCGAGCCCACAATGAGAAATACCGAGGCAGCAAATTGAAACACCACTAAGGATTTGCGCAAGATGTTGCCATGGCCGGAATGCATGACCTTGCCTTTTAACACCAATACCGGTTTGAATGAGGAAAGAATGATGGCTGGGTAGAAGCCGGAAAGCAAGGAACCTACAGCAAACAATATCAAAACCATACCCCAGAAATCCCACTGGAGCATATAGCCAATGGGTATTTCCCGGCCAGCAAGACTTGAAAAAGCGGGCCATGCCACCCATATTGTCGCAACAGAAATAAAAGCAGCCAACAGGTTAATCAGGAACGATTCGGAAAGAAACTGGTAAACGAGCTGGTTGCGAGCTGCGCCCATGACCTTTCTCACACCTACCTCATTGGCACGATCAAAAGATCTTGCTGTAGCCAGGTTGATATAATTTACCCAGGCAATGATCAGTATGAACAGCGCAATAAATGAAAGCGCATACACGGCATCACGATCCCCGCGATCATCAGGTTGCGATTCCTGGAGGAGTGCCTTGCCCAGGTGGATATCCAACAACGGTTGCAAAATGAACTCCTGACGGCCGTTGTACTTCTTCCAATCCTCCTGACGGGTTTGTGTCAGCCAATCATTCCATTTGGCTTGCAACACAGGTACATCCGTACCCGACTGCAAGAGCACATAAGTATTGAAGTCATACCAACCCCACGAAGTCTCATGTTGGTTATCATCCGACCAGCTCTTCATTGTCTCATAGGAGAACAGAAAATCAAACTTGATATGTGAATTTACCGGAAGGTTCTCAAAGACACCGGTTACTTCAAAGCGTGTGTTACCATTTCCCCACAATATAGTCTTACCCATAGGATCAGCATCACCGAAGTATTTCTTTGCGGCATGTTGTGATATCACTGTTTTGTTAGGACCAAACAGGGACTTTCCGGGATCACCGGAAATCAAATGAACATCAAAGACATCGAAGACCGATGTGTCGGCAATCTGCATCTTCTCTTCCAGAAACGAAACTAAACCGTGATCCGGGCTATCATAGCTCATTACGCCGCTCACCGGGTAGAGACGTGCAAACTGACGCACCTCAGGAAAATTGGTTTTCAGCGCCGGTCCAACAGCAGGTACTGCAGCCGCGCACTCAAACCTGAGTTTGCCCGCCTGGTACTGATTGTATTGAATCCGATAGATATCCTGTGCCTTGCTATGAAAGGTGTCATAACTACGCTCATATTTCACGTACTGCCAGATAAAAAGACTGGCAACCATTCCGAGCGAAAGCCCGATAATGTTCAACAAGGTATATCCCTTGTGCTTGAAGAAGTTGCGAAGGGCGGTCTGAATATAACTGAGGATCATGGGTTGACGTTTGCGTTGGTTATTGTACGTCAGTCATTTCGCAATGTTTTCGCTGGTTCGGTCGAAACCGTCGTCAAAGTCTGATAGCCGATGGCCAATAGGGCTATGCACAGCGCAGAGAAGCCTGCCATCAGAAATATCCCCCACCCTATGGTAATCCTGTATTCAAAAGATGATAGCCAGTCTTTCATCGTCCAAACCGTAAGCGGTATCGAAAAGGCAAGGCTGACAAGTACCAGGGTGACGTAGTCTTTTGCCAGCAGAACAAGCAGCGAATTCACGGATGCCCCCATCACCTTGCGAATACTAATCTCTTTGATGCGCGTCTGCATCGCCAGGGAAGCCAACGCATAGAGGCCTAAGCTGCCAATGAGAATAGAAAGTGCTGTAGCCAGGCTTACCATCTTTCCGAGGTTCTGGTCATTTCGATACTGCTGGTTAAGTGCCTCATCGACAAAAGTAAAGGTGAATTCTTCGGACGCATTCAATTTCTGCCACGCAGTCTTCATGCGTTCAATGCCTGCCGTCAGCTGACCCGCTTTGATTCTGACCATGAGCTTGGGTATAGGTGAATTGCCCATGTTGATGTTTTCCATACCGCTAAGTGCGATAGCAGCATCTTCTACGATTACCAGAGGAGTCACCGATGTGTACAACGACGTGTAGTTGAAATCCTTAACTACCCCAATGATTTCGTGGTCCTGAAATCCCTTACCCGGAATTCTCTTTCCAATCGCTTCGCTCCACCCATACTCTCTGACGAAGGCTTCGTTGACGAGGATTGAGCGACGCTTATCCGATGGATTGGCGTCAGAAAAGTTTCTTCCAGCGGCCATCTCCATTCGCATAACAGGTACATATTCATCATCGACGATATTCAGGTTGAAGTTCCTGTAAACGCCGTCATCATCCGTATATCCGATGTTGGTCCAGCTTCCGTTGCCAAAATCATGGGCGGAAGCACAGGCAGCATCAATCTCAGGGTAAGATGAAAGTTCCGTCTTGAATTGTTCCGCGACATCAAAACCAAGCTGAACGCGTTGTGGCAACCGCTGTGCCGGTGGTACGGTGAGTTGTATTACTGCAAGCTGCTCCTTATTGAAGCCCAGGTTCTTTGACTGGAGAAACTGGAGCTGTTGACGCATGATCAGCGTGCTCGAAATCAAGAAAATCGAAAGTACAAGTTGTACCCCTACCAATACCCTTCGGAAGCCTTGCTTGCCTTTGGGGATGGCACCTTTAAGGATGGTGATGGGACGAAATGCTGAAAGCACAAATGCGGGGTAGCTCCCCGTGATAATTCCGATCACCGTTAAGAGCGCCAGTACTGTGGCTACGAGAAATCCGTTAATTGGAAACTCAAGTTGCTTTCCAGCCAGGTCATTGAAGACAGGCAGGCTCAACCGTGCTACGGCAAGTCCCACCATGATCGAAATGACGGTGATCACAATGGACTCACCGATGAATTGAGTGATGAGTTGCTGGCGTTGGGCACCAACCACTTTGCGAATGCCCACCTCCTTTGCCCGATGTAGCGAACGCCCAACAGAAAGGGTGACAAAGTTGATACAGGCCACAAACAGGATCAATAAGGCTATGGCAGCGAGTATGTAGCTGTATTTTGGATCACTGACTGGCGCGATGCCTGCCGGCAAGGATGTATCGAGGTGTATTGCGCTCATAGGCTGGAGCCCAACCTCGTACTTACTGTTGGTGAAGTCTTCCTCCCCCAAAAGTGTCTTGAAGAGGGCAGGAAATTTTGCTCTCAGTTCTGATGGATCCGTTCCCTCCTGCAGAAGTACATACGTCTCAGGAACTACATTGAACCACGCCGATGTAAGTGCCCTCTGACTGTACAGTCGAGGGTAGTTCAGATCAGAAATAAGCAGGTCGAACGCAATGCTCGAATTGGTTGGCACGGTCGCAACGCCTTTCACGGTAAAATCTTCAAACCGCTCACCCAGCTGAATAGAAAGTACCTTATTCATAGGATTCTCGGTCCCGAAATACTTGATGGCCATGCGCTCGCTAAGGATGACACTACTCTGTTCGCGCAAAGCCGATGAACGATCGCCCTTTAAACGAAAGTCGAACACGTCGAAAAAGTCCTGGCCACCAACGGTAACCTGTTCATTGAACTTCTGTGAACCTACATTGACTTGTGTCCCGAAGGTATTGACGCGTACATGGCTAAGCACCTGAGGAAAATTCTCCTTCAGTACGGGCCCTAAGGGAAAGGGGGTGACCGTGTTAATAAAGAGTTGCTTTTCTCCCCAATCCTCCTTGACATGAACCCGGTAAATACGGTCAATCTTGCTGTGGAAGCGGTCAAACGTCCATTCATCGTTGACAAACAGGGCAATAAGTGCGCAAGACAGCACCCCAAGACTGAGTCCAACGACCAGGATGGCAGAGTGAATCTTATCACGCCAGAGTGTGCGGAGGGCTATCGTCAGGTAGCTTTTGAACATGTGCGTTGGTTTGGAAATGAATCTACTTAATTATCAGGCCAAACTGTACAATAGGCACTTCCGAGGCAATCGATTATTGATAGGATGTACTCAATCGCTGAATAGTTGTAGTGAGTTACAAAAACCGAAGTTATCGGACAGGCAACCAGTGTGCGGAATCGGTCGGCCTTGCCCGTGAATGGGCACAAAAAAAACGGGAGCAGATCAATTGCTTGAATGCCCCCGTCTCGCTGCATACTAGCCGTAGCCCGCATACAACCTCAAGCCAACTCTCAAAACTGCAACGTGCCCCGATTGCCTCACAGCAACCGTTCTCGGTTACGTGCTCGTGTTTAGTGCCCGAAGGCACCGCCCACTCACACAACCCTGCCACCCCGGATTTTTTATGATCATTTTCCGTAGAAAATAACCGTTTGTTTACCGGGTTTGCCTGATCAATCTGTTACGATCGACTTGATGATATGAAGATACTTGGATCATACATTCTCACCAATAAATTACCAGAAAAGAACTGCACAACTTTTGCACCTTGTTATGCACATTGCTGATATGATCATTGACACTGTTCCAATTTGGTGATGAAAGACATTGAACTGAGGTCAGGTGCTAACCTTAAAGTCAATACGTTATGAGGGATTCATGTGCCGCCCATTAAAGTTCATTCCGGAAGTGTTCTCATCAAGAAGTCCCGGATGTTTCCACCCATTATCAGCTCGATGGCATGGTCATCAAATCCTTCCAAGCGAAGTGCCTCCGAAATCAGGGGCAGACCGGTGGCGTCAAAATGTGCTTGAATAGCCCCATCAAAATCACTCCCTAATGCGACCTTGTCAACGCCGATCTTTTCGGCGACATACCGGATGGACTTGGCTGTGGCCGCAGCATCTGTTCCACACACGGCCGTCTCCCAGAGGCCAATCCCAACCAGTCCTCCGCGCCGACCGATTTCCATCAGATGCTCATCCGTCAGATTCCGTTGGTTGTCACAGACGCCTTTAACCCCAGTATGGGAAACCAGAACCGGACCTTGCGTAATCGCGAAAATGTCGTCAATGGTCTCCCTGGAGGCATGGGCAAGATCAACCATCATGTGAAGACTGTCCATCTTTCGGATCAGCACCTCCCCTGCCGGCGTCAGTCCTCCCTTCTCCATGCCGTGGGCCGAACCAGCCCACTCATTATCAAAGAAATGGGCAAGCCCGATATAGCGCACACCTGCTTTATAGAAATCATCAAGATTCTTCACATCACCTTCAAGGCAATGCGCACCCTCAAGTCCCAGCATGCCGGCTGTCAACTGATTGTTGGAGGCCCGGTCTTGAATAAATCGCTGCATGTCACTTCGACTGGCGACGACACGAAACTTGCCATCAGAGGCCTCACTGAATTCATACAAATTGCGACACTGGTCCAATGCCCGCTCCTTGATACTAAACCAGGTCTTTACCGGACGCAGTTGTGCAAAACTCAATAGCGTGATCTGGTCCGTCTTGCTGTCGTTCTTTTCAATGTTGATACCTTTCGGTGTCTTACTGACGATTGTAAACACCTGGAAGGCAATATTGGCTTTCTGCATTCTGGGAAGGTCAACATGCCCGAAGTCATGTTCCTCGAGAAAATCCCGGTCCCAGAGCAGCATATCGCAATGCAGGTCGGCCACAAATGGCAATGATGCATATAGCGGTTTGGGAGCATATGCGGGTGTATTCGTCACAGTGTTCATTGACCGATCCATGTACCCAGGCACATACCCAAAAAGGATGGCGGCGCCGACAGCGAGCAGGAATGAAAGAGCGATGGCTATTTTCTTCATTTGGATGAGGTTACTTGAAAAGTAATGAAGTTTTGATCGTGAGCCAAAGGCTTTCTCATTTCGGGAAGCCGCGTCCTTTTTTCGTAATTTGAGTCGGAATCAAAACACAACGGGTATGCGGTGGACAGGCAGAAGGCAAAGTGGCAATGTTGATGACCGGCGGGGCCAGTCAGGGGGTGGATTTCCCGGAGGGCTGCTCACCAAAGGAGGGCTTGGAACCATCGTAGTCATACTCCTTTTAAGCTGGTTTACCGGTACCAACCCTCTTACGTTGCTACAACAGGTAGACACCTCAACAGTAGGTGCTCAGGATCAACACTACACAGCAACCCCGGAAGAACAAGAGCGGGAGCAATTTATCCGCGTCGTACTGGCCGATACGGAGGATGTTTGGAACAAGCTTATGACAGACTACCGGGAGCCAACCCTCGTGCTGTTTACCAGCCAGGTACAATCCGCTTGTGGGCAGGCAAGCTCGTCCTCGGGACCCTTCTATTGTAGTGAGGATGAGCAAGTCTACATTGATCTTAGCTTCTATGATGATCTGACACAAAAGCTTGATGCTCCCGGCGATTTTGCTCAGGCCTACGTCATTGCACATGAAGTTGGACATCACGTCCAGCATATGTTAGGGATCACCGACAAGGTACATGCCATGAAGGGGCAGGTAAGTGAGGAGGAATACAACCAACTATCCGTCAAGCTGGAATTGCAGGCCGATTTTCTCGCAGGAGTTTGGGCACATCATGCCAACCAAATGAAAAACATCATTGAACCGGGCGATATTGAAGAGGCGCTGAATGCTGCTTCGCAAATCGGTGATGACCGGCTGCAGCGAAAGTTTCAGGGCGCTGTTGTGCCTGACAGCTTCACGCATGGTACCTCTGAGCAACGCGTTCGTTGGTTCAGGAAAGGGTATGAAACAGGTGACTCCCGACAGGGTGATACCTTCGCTACTGAAAATTTATAACACAGCTGTAATCACTTATTCGTAGCGAAGCGCGTTGACTGGATTATCCGCGGCGGCTTTCCATGTTTGGGAGCCGATCACCAGCGCTCCAAGGATACCCATAATCGCAACTCCGCTAATCAGGACTCCAAATGAAATAGGTGACTTGTAGGCATAAGAATCGAGGAAAAGATCGCCCATCAAATAGCCTAAAGGCGTACCGATGAAGGCCGCAATGGCGATGAGGATCAAAAATGCCTTGCTCAGAAGGAAAACCACTTCCCATGAACTGGCCCCCATGACCTTTCGTATCCCAATCTCTTTGACCCTGGTCTGCGTAGCATACATCGCCATGCCCAGCATACCCAGGCAAGCCAACGTAACGGCAAGGAAGGCAATATAACCTACAATTTTCACGACATCCACAAAGCCTGAATCGGTATATGCTTCGTCGATTTCATCCGACATCATCTTCCATTCCAAGG
>CAYMPU010000085.1:0-16156 GCA_964392375.1 uncultured Ohtaekwangia sp.
CAGAGATCCCTTCAATAACAGTATCATTATTGCTTATTATACCATTTTTTCATTGCCGGGTTTGCTGGTCATCATCATCAACATAGCAGGCTACTTTTATGACGAGAAAGAGATTACAACGCAGCTATCGGTACAGATTGAATCGGTGATGGGTGGAGATACTGCCAGTGACATAGAATCTATTGTAGGGAAAGCAAGCGAGTCAAAGGATTCAGCTTTGGCGTCGATACTCGGTGCGGTGACGCTTCTTTTTGGCGCTACTGGAGTATTCTATCAACTTCAGCAAATGTTGAACAAAATATGGCAGGTTAAACCTAAAGTTAAAACATCGCACATACTCATGGAACTCATCCGCGACAGAATTTTTTCATTTGGCCTGATTCTCGTTGTAGGCTTTTTACTACTCGTGTCGCTGGTACTTTCGGCAGTATTGAGCGTAGTGAGCACCTGGGTAGCTGTACATTTGTCCGAATCCTTAAATGTACTATTTAACGTGTTGGATGTATTGGCATCACTGGGCGTTATTACGCTTCTCTTTGCTGCCATATTCAAATTCTTGCCCGATGTAAAAATCCAATGGAAGGATGTGTGGGCAGGCGCATTTCTGACAGCGATTCTATTTGTGCTGGCCAAAGTTGCCTTAGGTCTTTATTTTGGCCAAAGTGATCCAAGCTCTACCTATGGAGCTGCCGGCACAGTAATTCTGATTATGCTTTGGGTCTCGTACACCGGATTAATACTCCTGTTTGGAGCTGAATTTACTCAGGTGCATATCAGCTTCCATGGAAACAAGGTCGAACCAACGGCTGTTGCTGTTTCCACGGTTCGCCATCGCAAAGGAGAGACACCCAAGACCTGATAGCTTCATTGTAGATTTTCCTGCGCTTTCCATCACCCGGAGCCCGAAGCCATCTCGCCGTTACCAAAATCAGGATATTCCGTAACGCAACCAGCCATCACTATCCGTTGGATGATGGACTTAAATTTTGCTACATTAACATCATCGTAAACCAATCCCCATTCCTATGAAGATGCGCTACCTGGTTTTCCTTCTTCTATTTGTTCAGTTGCTGGCCAATGCACAATCCGCATGGACGCCGGCCAGTATGATGAGTTATAAACGCCTCGGTGGTGTTGCTGTTTCTGCCGATGGCCGACATGTCGCCTTTACTGTTGCTGAAGCAAGAATGACCGAAGATCAGTCAGATTTTCTCACCAACATCTGGGTGGCCTCCGGTGACAGCCAGCCGGCACAATGGACGTTCGGCGACAAGTCGAGCTTAACACCCCGATTTTCTCCGGATGGGCAATACCTGTCGTTTCGCTCCTCAAGGGAAACGGAAGGAGCAATCCAACTGTACCGCGTACGATTATCAGGCGGGGAGGCCGAAAAACTCACCAAAGCGACGGATAACATCATCGATTACGCATGGTCTCCGGATGGGAAGCACATCGCCTTTATCATGAACGACTCGGCAGCGGTGCGCATCAAGAAAGACAAGAAAGAAAAGACGGATTGGCAGGTCGTCGACAATTTCGACAATGCCCAATTGTTTGTGCTCAGCTTGACCAAAAGCACGGATGGCAAATACCCTGTACGCCAATTGACGAGCGGCCCCACTCATGTTACCGATATGTCTTGGTCACCCGATAGTCAAACGATAGCCTTTTCACACCAGGAAGGTAGCTGGGCCAACGCTTGGCCAACTTCAAACATCGCCTCCGTGTCGGTGAATGGAGGAGCGATCAAAACCCTGGTGAATGACAAGGGAATGGATGCTGGTCCTGCTTTTTCTCCGGATGGAAAGTGGATCGCTTATCAGACATCGAAGGGAGATCTGGAATGGGCTGCCAAGCAGAGCTTCCGTGTTATCCCATCACAGGGAGGGAAGCCTATTGATATAGCTGCCAGCTACGACGAATCGCCAACCGGCGGTCCATGGTGGAGCGCCGACAGCAAGAACCTCTATTTCACCGAAGCTTACCACACCTCATCCCATTTCTACAGCGTGGCTGTGGCAGGAGGGAAACCTGTGAAACTCAGCACGCACACCAAAGGCTTGCTCTCAGCCCTCGACGCTAACCCCAAGGGAGATGTAGCATTCATCTATCAGGATACCGAGAGTCCAGCGGAAGTATACCGAGCCAGTGCCGCATCCATGGTTGCCAAAAAGGTGTCCAGTGTGCATAGTGATTTTATGCTGAATAAGCCATTGGCAAAATCAGACGTAATTAGCTGGAAATCAAAGGATGGAAAGTATACTATTGAAGGGATTGTTACATATCCGGCTGGGTACCAGAAAGGAAAGAAGTGCCCCTTGATTTTGAACGTCCATGGTGGACCTGCAGGCGTATTTGGAGAGACGTATACCGGGCAGTCAAGCCCTTACCCGATTCAGGCATTTGCCGGAAATGGGTATGCTGTGCTGAGGGCCAACCCACGGGGAAGCAGCGGTTATGGTACTGAATTCCGCCGCGCCAATCACAGAGATTGGGGATTTAGCGACTACGATGACCTGATGGGCGGCGTGGACAAGCTGATTACCGATGGAGTGGTGCATGCCGATAGCCTGGTTGTAACGGGTTGGAGTTATGGTGGCTACATGACCAGTATGATTGTGACGAAGACCAACCGTTTCAAGGCTGCCATGGCCGGAGCGCCGGTAACAAACCTTATGAGCTTTAATGGCACAGCCGATATCCCGGATTTCCTTGTGAGCTATTTTGATAAGGAGTTTTGGGATGATCCGGAGGTCTATGCCAAGCACAGCGCCATGTACAACATCAAGAATGCTGTGACGCCGACGCTGGTGATCCACGGGCTCAATGACGACAGGGTTCCTCCGGAGCAGGGATTTCAATTACATCGCGCGCTGCAACGCCGAGGGGTTCCTACCGAGATGGTTGTCTATCCCCGTCAGCCACACGGATTCCAGGAGCCGAAGTTCATACAAAATGTCGGCGAGCGAACGATGGGTTGGTTTGATGAGTTCATGCGCAAGCGACCTGGTGCCGTCATGGGTGGCAAGGGTCAGTTGGAGAGGCTCAAACGCTGAGGATGGTGTAGGCTACCGCCGAAAGCATCATCAGACAGTTGCTTCTACGGATTTGGAAAGGACCAAATCGTGAAGCTGTTTTTTTTCTTGGAGAATCCAATCAGGTAGGTTGCCAAGGAAGACCTACAGATTTCCTTGCTGCTTATCTCTTCCTCAAAATCCTGAGACTGTGCAAACTTCTCTATGTTGCCAAAAACACTCTCAGGGGCCTTATCGACCCGAACCAAATTCAAGTCACTATCAAGGATGCCATACAGAAAAGTTATTATGGCATTCGAGCTAGTGGAGCTGAGATTAGGGCTCATGGCGGGCGAGCTTGTTGTAAAGCTGCCATATGGAGTTGAGTGCGTCATGCTGTTCGCCATTCCACCACCCCCACCTCCCACGGTAGGGTACGTGTAACTTCCGAAACAAATATTTGTGCTGGTGCCTTGCTTCCTGGCATATACAAAAGGGGATCCTTTACTGAGTTGTTTCAACATCTTTTGGTTGTCTTTTGGCTGCTTGATCGTGCCATCGGGAATTTGTCCTTCTGTTGACTCATAGAGTCTCGATTGAATCAGCCTTATGCCGTCATCTTTCATTGAATACTTTTTCACCACTTGTAGGGTGTTCAGCGAGGCGACTCCCAGGTAGAAGTTATCTGCTCCGGCCTGGAACATGTAAAGAGTGTCGCGCAAAGGGTAGACGCCAAGAAAATCGTGATGGGTAACGGGTATCTCTTGAAGTCGAAGACCAGGTGCATCCTCCTTTAACGAAAGCTCAAGAAACTTCAATGTTTTCTTAGGATCGTCCATTTCCTTTGGCGTTTTTCCAAAAGCAGTGACCCACATACTGCCATTCCGTAGAAAAACCATACGTGATCCTGCAAGTTCATGAAGCGACTGTTCGAAACGGTCATGTACATAACGGTAGCTATTCGCTTCTTCAAGCTCTTCAAATAACCCCTCACTTATCTTGTACGTAAATATTACCGGGTCTTTGGCACCGGCGAACACGCGAATCCTGACTTCGTTGGAGTTCTTTGGCAATGTCCAAATATAGATTACACCTCCATCAGAGAATGTACATAATGTCTTTTCCCCATCGATGGAAATTCGATGATTCCTCAGGAATGCTTTGCCTTCCTTGTCAATTTCAAACATACTGATGCTGCGTTCGTTAGAAAGCTGCACCAGGAAAAAGAAACTATTCTCAGTGTACCCGGCCCCATATAGCTTCCCTCTCCCCGGTAGCTTGACCTTACGTGTTCCTAACTTGCTAAAAAAGAGGAAATTCGTTTGGAATGCCCCCGGCGTTGTATTTACTGGGGTTACATACATAACGGCAACATTGCCCTGATCGTCAGCGATGGGATCAAACTCTTTTATCCGCAATCCGTCTTCAGCAAACTGATAGATTTGCGACTGCGCGATTGACTCATTCAGTTGCACCACGAAAGCGGTGATCGCGAAAGCGACGAAGAACAATACTTCTTTCACACGGCATGGTTTTGACGGTTGGAAATTACTGTCTTTGTTCGGACGGAACAAACATTAAGTGTTTGCTCTACGTAAGCCTGCCCGGAGCATCACGGTTGCAGTATAAATGATTACTGCAATGACCAGCCATCGCATCGTATCCAACGGCAGCGACTTCACCACAAATGCCGCGATCAGCACGGCGATCAGGCCAGTGATACTGATGATGAACGATGCACGGCGGTTATAGGCTCCTTCCTTGACAAAACGCATGGTAGCCAAGGGCATCAAAACTGCGCACGATCCCATCATGATGGGGAAGGCCACCGCGGGTGACATGCCCAATGCAAAGACGAGGGCCATGCATGGAGCATAGAGGCCAATACCAGCCGTCATTAGAGCTCCAAGAATGAAGTTGACACCAATGCCGATAGCTAACTTATATCCTTCAAGACCGATAGCCGTGCCGCCACCCTCGATCCAATTCATCTTGGTGGCAATCATAAACCCGCTGGTGATCAGCAATGCCACACCCATGATCAACCGGATCTTGCGTTCCGAAAGCTTAGCGACGACGCCAGCACCAAGAACGGCGCCAAGCCCCGACGATACGAGCATCGTGGCCAGAGTCACGGGCTCAACTTCAATGATTTGAATGAAGATAATTCCCTGAGTCAGTGTTGGTATGGCATTGGCAACGTTCAGTGTTCCTGGAATGAGACGGTCCTCAGATTGCTTCATGAACTTAAACAGGGCAGTCTCAATGGCGAAAGAACCGATCCCGAGTGTATCGAAGAAATTGCCAATGAATCCGATCATCCCTGTCTTCCACCAACTGTTGTCCTCCAATCGATCCCTGTATTTAATGTAATCACGGTACAGAATAATGGCCACCCAGATGCCCAGGATGGTCAATACAATCCAAATTACAGTTGTTATCATGGTGGCTAAAGGAAGTTGGACGCTCGCAAACCGGTGCATAAATTGTTACATTCGTTGAGATAATCAAAATACCGGGGATGAGTACGTATCCAAGCATATTCAATGATGTAATCGGTCCAGTAATGCGCGGACCTTCCAGTTCGCATTGCGCAGCCTCCTTGCGCATTGGGCGATTGTGCCGAGACCTCATGGAGGGCGATATTCGTGAGGCCTATATTGAATTTGACCCGAATGGGTCGCTGGCAACTACGCATAAGGGGCAAGGATCGGACATGGGCTTGTTTAGCGGATTCCTCGGTTGGGAGGCTTATGACGAACGCCTTCCCGACTACCTGCAGGCTATCGATGCGGCTGGAATCAAAGTCACCATCGATATCCATCCGATCGGGGCGACACATCCGAATACCTACCAGATCACGCTAAAGAACGACAGAGAAACCCGCAAGATGGTCGCACTCTCTACCGGGGGAGGTATGATCCAAGTGATCTCCATTGACGGAGCGAAGGTGGACATGGCGGGTGATTTCTATGAGACACTGATCTACGTGAAATCGGCCGATCGTGTGGTCGAATTCCTCAAAGGCTCCATAGTATTTGATAGTCTGGAGGTTCATCAAGGTGAAATCACATTCATTGAAATAAAGTCCAATCAACCCTTGAGCGCAGGCATCATCGAGGAGTTGAGAAGGTTGGATGGCGTGCTATTTCTGAGACAACTGAACCCGGTGCTACCGGTATTGGCCAGAAAAGATTTGTCGGTTCCTTTCATCACCAGCGAAGAGATGCTCGAGTACAACGCAGGTAAGGACCTTGCTCTTTGGGAACTGGCCGTGCACTATGAAGCGCAGCGTGGAAATATCTCGCACGCAGAAGTATTTGAGAAGATGCGTGCCATTGTGAAGATCATGGAGAACGCGATTGATCTTGGTTTGAAGGGCACAACGTACAAGGATCGGATCCTGGGTCCGCAGTCGGTGACTTTTAAGAAACGGCTTGATGCCGGCGCTCTGGTTGAAGGTGATGTGTTGAACCACGTGACGATGTTCACCTCGGCCATGATGGAGGTAAAGAGCTCCATGGGTGTGATCGTAGCCGCTCCGACAGCCGGTTCCTGCGGTGCTCTCCCGGGTGCGGTCATTGGTACTGCACGTGCGCTAAAGATTCCTGAGGATGAGATCGTCAAAGCCATGCTGGCAGCCGGCATCATTGGTGTCTTTATCGCAGCACACGCCACGTTTGCTGCCGAAGTGGGCGGCTGCATGGCCGAATGCGGGTCTGGTTCTGGAATGGCTGCGGCAGGAATTGTCACCTTGAAAAGAGGAACACTCAACCAATCGCTGGCCGCGGCATCCATGACGCTGCAGGCATCATTGGGAATGATCTGCGACATGATCGCCGACCGCGTTGAAGCTCCGTGCTTGAATCGCAACGTGATGGCCGCAAGCACCGCGATATCGATTGCCAACATGGCCCTTTCCGACTACGATCATGTCATCCCGCTCGACGAAGTCATCGAAACCATGAAGAAGGTTGGTGACGCCATCCCCAACACGCTGCGTTGCACTGGTCTCGGTGGACTGGCCATAACGAAGACAGCCAAGAAGATCGAAGCCATGCTCGCTGAAGGCACGCCGGTGCAAGGGAGCGGGGAGAGGAAGTTTTTTAAGTTGTGTTAGTGGGAGCAGTAATCGGTAATCAGTGATCGGTAATCGGTGAGGGCGACAATTATTCCATTCTTTCAGCATGAACATTAAGAATTTTCTGGCAGCCGGTCTGCTGGTCAGTGTTCCCTTGTTGGGACTCGGGCAACAGCCATTGTCGCCATTGGTGAAATCATACGATGAGCACCTGAAGCACAAACAACAGACACCGTTCGGTCTGGAATGGATACAGCTAGGGCCCACGAGCAATAGCGCGTTGGTGGAAGCCATTCAGGTAGACACACAGCATCCCGGCACCGTTTACCTCGGATTTGGATCAGGCAACTTATGGAAGACGAGCAACCACGGCCTCACATGGAAGCCTATTTTTGAAAACCAGCCGTCGTATGCCGTTGGCGATGTAGCCCTGGCACCGTCCAACACCAATATCATCTATCTCGGAACAGGTGAAACGTTGAAGAAACCACGCAACTTCACCATGCCCGGTACCGGAATGTATCGATCGGACAATGGCGGAGAAACCTGGCGTCACATCGGGCTGGAAGATTCATGGCACATCAGCAAGGTCCTTGTCCATCCCACCAATCCGGATATCGTTTATGTTGCTGTGGTTGGACACCTCTGGACGACGAACAAAAACCGTGGCTTGTTCAGGACTATGGACGGCGGCAAGACGTGGGAGCATGTGCTCTTTGTGAACGAACGCACAGGAGCCACTGACGTGGTGATGGCACCCAGTAATCCCAGCATCATGTATGCGTCCGCATGGGAAACCTATCCCGGTGTGAGTGGCGTGAACAGTGGAATCTACAAGAGTACTGATGCAGGGAAGTCCTGGACGAAATCGGATGTAGGGCTACCGGTTGATCAAGGCAAGGGGAGGATCGGTCTTGCGGTATCGTATCGCAATCCTGACAAAGCTTATGCCTTACTCGATCACCGCGACAAGCCAAAAGGGGAGGGCCCAGCTCCCGGTGCCGCCGAGGTTTATCAGACCATTGACGGAGGAAAGACCTGGAAGCGAACGCATCAGGAAGAGCTGATGATTTTTTCCGTTATCGGATGGTACTTCGCCGACATTGTCATTGATCCGGTTAACGACGATGAAATCTATGCGCTTGGCGTCAGGATGGCCCATAGCGTTGATGGTGGGAAAACATTCAAACTGGTTGGAGGCGATGTCTATCACCTGTTCCCAAACCCCGCCGAGCCGTTGCACCTGGATCAGTGTGAGTTGTGGATAAACCCCGCCAACCCCAACCAATTGGCGCTGGCTAACGATGGCGGTTTCTATATGAGCTACGACAAGGGAATGAACTGGATGCACTTCAACAACGTCCCCACCGGCGAGTTCTATGACATTACACTCGACTCCAAGAAACCATACACGATTTATGCCGGCGCACAGGATGATGCCACCGTTTATGGGAAAGCCAACGAATGGATTCCGAAGCGATACGATGAATGGAAATACCTTTGGATCGATCCGTGGAGTGGTGGCGACGGTTGTATCACGGTCGTCGATCCTGTTGACACCTCCACCCTTTTCTACAGTTCACAGGAGGGAGGTATCCGAAGAATGAACCTGAACACCAGAAGATCGGAAGAAGCTCGTCCAGACTGGGAGTCAAAGCCTCCCCTGAAATACAACTTTATCTCACCGTACTTTCTTTCCCCATTCAACCACGAACACATGTACCTGGGCGCCAACTATGTGATGAAGAGCGACAACCAGGGCAGGGATTGGCGGCCGATCAGCCCGGATGTAACTTCCGGCAAAGACAAAGCAAAAACTTCTCTGGCTATTAGCGCACTCGCGGAATCACCGCTGAAGCAAGGACTAATTTATGCGGCAACCGACAGGGGTCTGTTTTGGGTATCCGATAACGACGGCAAGAGTTGGACCGAGCGATCGTCAGGGTTGCCCAACATGTACGTGAGAACCATTGCGCCATCGAAGTTCAGGGAGGGGCGCGTATACGTTGCGTTGTCAGGAACCAACTATGACGACTTCGGCACTTATTTGTATCTATCAGAAGACAACGGCAAAACCTGGGAAAGGATCACCGCCACCTTGCCCTCTGAGATCGCCTATGTGATCAAGGAAGATCCGCTGCATGAGCATGTACTCTATGCTGGACTGTATCGCGCTGCATACATTTCCTTGGATCGGGGCAAGAGTTGGTCTCAACTTGGAACGGACATGCCTGCAGCGGCGGTCTCTGACATCGAGATTGATGCACACACGAGGGACTTGGTGGTGTCGACGCATGGGCGGGGACTGTACAAGATAAATCTCAAGCCACTGGATGAATGGATCAGTCGGGGAGTGGCAAACTCAAGAGACCAGTTGTTTGCGTCTGAGGCGGTGAAGGCTCCAGACCGGGCGAAGTTACCGGATGACAGTAATTCCATGGTTTACGAGAAACTGCCGATCACCTTCTGGCTGAGCGAACCAAGAGAGGTCACCCTGAGTTTGATCAATGAAACAAATGAAACCGTTTGGTCGGTAAAGATCGCCGGCCGCAAGGGATTTAATCAGTACCGCTGGGACTTGATTACCCAACACAACACCAGCCCGTTGCCGTATTTCCTGGAATTTAAGGGCTATGCAAAGAAGGGAAGGTACACCATTCGGGTTTCCGGAGGCTCGACATTGGAGGGCTCGCTGGAAATCAATTAACTTAAGAGCTGAATTGATTTAATTCTGATCAATATCCCCCAAATTTTAAGGAAATAGTTGCAATAAATCGTACTGCTCGCTCTACCATGCTACTTACATTTGTTACAAAGCTGTTCCGTCTCCGGTTGCGAACAACTCCTGTGAATTCTGTTTATGAACATGTTAACAATATGAAGAAGATCGCTTTTCTCCTGATCATGTCTGGCTTGGCCGGATGTAAGGACGACGCGCCGCACATGGAGGCGACGGTACTGAAACAGCTTACCACCGGCAGTTCGAAGTCGTGGAAGATCGAGAGCGCTACACTTAATAATGGTACGACAGGCGAACTGTCCGTCACCAGTCTCGCCAATGTCAACGACGATGAATTTGTATTCACGGCTGATCCGTTGGCAGCGAATGTCGCCCAGCTGGATTGGCGAATCCGAAATCAGGTCAGATCTGGAGCCACCACGACCAAAGAGGCATTACTTGACTACTATCTTTCCGGACTGGCGCGCAAACTGGCCATCCAGAGCGATGGGTCGATTGTATCGGACGATCCCAAACTTCAGATTGAAATGGCTCCGAATGGACAACTGGCTGTCCGTTATCAGATAGGCTCCTCCGAACTCCGACTGAACCTGGTTCCGACAGGAGAGAGCACACTTGGCCGACCCACATTGGACTTCGAGTTCCTCACCGACATCGAAAGCTCAACCAGTGGATTGGAGCAGGCGGCAGGATTCACAGGTTCTATGGCATCCAATTCTTTGTACATCTCCTATAAGGCATTTGTAGGTACAAATCCAAATCCCGAAAGAGTTGTCCGTTATGATATTAATGATGGGACCTTCACCACCCGTGATTTCCTCAACAATGACTTTGTGACGAAAGAACTGCACATCATCAACGACGAACTGAAAGTTGTTGGTGCTCAGTTTGTAAATACCTATCCGCTCGATCTTGGCAACGACCCGGTATCTGTTCCGCATAACCTGATGATCTCACGGTATGGATCTACCGTGGTGGATGATAATGTATTCATCTTTGGTGGAGACCTTTTGTTCCCAACGACAAGTCCACCTGTTATGACGGGCCCTGGCGCGGACAAGATCTACCGTCACGACCAGGCCACGGGGCAACTTCACGAGGTGGGAGCATTGCCTGAGCCAAGGTATTGGTCCCATGGAGAGATTGTCGACGGTAAACTGTACGTTTTTGGTGGAAGGCAAGCCTTTATTACGGATGTGGGCGAGGACGACATTTTCGTGCACGATATGGCATCAGGTGATAACCAGACCCTCAAGCTGCCTTCACCCATGCATCGGACATTCGCATCGAGGTATGGACACCTGATCTATGTGGCCGGGCAGCGCCATATACCCAATGCCGATCCGGCGTTGGCAACCATCGAGACGGCCTTTGGCGTATTTGATACTCACACCGGCACCTACAAGGTTATGCCGACCACACTCGGTTTTGCAGGTAAGACCACCGTCTATGGCATGACCATCGTTGGCGATGTGCTGTACATACTATACGGTACAGTAGGAGTCACAACCTTTTCAATCTATCGTGCGCCGCTAACCGCCAATTGAATATCATCATGATAGCGCAGGACGTCCCATTGGGCACAGATAGTTCAAGCTTTAGACGAAGCCAAGCTGGGGCCGCTAAATTAGAAAGTGAAGTCCTATAGCTTAAGAAATTTGTATGCCTGTGGTGCGCCATCCGGAGTTGTTATGCGCAGGAAGTAGAGCCCGGGAGGCAACTGACTAACGTCAATCCTCGATGAATGATCCAGTCTCCCGCAATACAAGGGTTGTCCCAGGGCGTTGGTGATCGTAAAGTCTAATTCATGAACGTCCGTTGTAACAAACAAGGATTCGGTCGCTGGGTTTGGGAATACTGTTATGCTGGGTTTCGATGCCTCTATCCCAGTAACCAGAATATTTACGGGATCTGAAGGGAGGCTTTGACAGCCGTCGATGGTGACTTGTACGGAATAGACCCCGTCAACTTGTACCGATAGAATTGGATCAACCGCACCTTCGATCGGAATGCCTGTCCGGTACCATTGGTTACCTCCCGGACTGCTGGACTGAAGTAGTGATTCGCTCTCAGAGACCGGCATCACGCTGATGGCGGGTTTGGGAATATCGGTGAAGCAATTCACGGGCAGGGGAAGGTAAGTGAAGGGAGACATGGAATACGCTTTTCCTCCCGCCGTGCTCACCGAAATGCTACCGGTGTGAATACCGGCGGGTGCAACGGCCTGAATGTACGTTAGCGTTTTACTTGTGACTGTCGCCGGTGCTCCGGCGAAGCTAACCGCATTGTTCGAGAAAATAGGCTCAAAGCCGTTTCCATAAATGGTGACCAAAGTGCCTGCCGCACCTGTTGTTGGCTGGATACTTGTAATAACGGGAATCACCTTAAAGGGTGTTGGGGTTACGATGGTCGTATCACTGAAAAGAAGTGAAATTGGTCCTGTTGAAACGTTTACGCCCACAGAACCCGTGATGGCGGTGGTGGTCCTTGTGCCTACTCCCATGAGTACATCATTAACACGCATCTCAAACGGACCGGTGGTTGGGAATCCAGTTCCCATGACCGTAAAAATGGCTCCCATGGTCCCCGACGTGGGAGTGAATCCCAATAGCTTTGGACGAATGGCATAGGGAGTGGCGCTCACCACGGTTGTTCCATTGACGGTAACGGATACAGGAACGCTTCCTTGAGTGGATGGCACCGAAACCCGGAGTTCTGTAGGCGTGGCACTCAGGACAGTGCCGTAGAAATTTCCAAACTTCACCGTATTGTCAAGCGGTACCGGGTTGAAGTTGGCCCCTTGAATCTTTACCACCGAGCCCACCGTTCCGCGTGATGGCTGCAACATTGAAATAACTGGCCAGAGAACCACATTCGTCTTCCAGTATGTGCCGATACCTGAATTCTCCTCGACTGCACCATACAACACACTGTTGACGACAGTGAGTGCGGGAATAGAGGCGGTATTCAGGTTGGGCACAATGGCTTGAAAGGAGCCGGCGATATAGCCGTCGATGGAGGTCACTCCGCCGAAAATCGTCGATTTATTTCTCGCAAAAAACAAGGTCGTCCCATCGGTGCACATCGACATGATTCGCGACGTTTGGAGCGAGGCGTTCAACTCCGTCCACGTATCATTGACTGCCAGGTAGTGAATACCTGCAGAGGTCCCAACGTACAACTTATCCTGAATCCCGAGCATGGAGTAAACGGTTCCACCAGGAACGAGCGTGGGTATGGATGACCAGATCACACCACTGTTTAGAGATCGATAGACAAAAGGTTGATGGAAAGAGGAAGCGTATACCGCACCGCCAGCCGTGGATCCCAAATTCAAGATGTCAATTCCTGGCAATCCCGAAAATGTCCAACTCAATCCCTGGTTGGTAGACCTATAGACGCCATTGTTGAATGTCCCGACATAGAGCGTTGTTCCATCCGAATGAAGGCATGTTACCCCCAAATCGGTGAGTCCTGTGCTCGAAAGTACCCAGGTCTGTCCATCGTCGGTTGATCGGTATACGCCGGAGTTTGGGACACTGGCGAAGAATGTTGTACCCATCGACACGATATCCGAAACATAGATCTGGCCTATCCCCGCATGCGACGCTGTCCATGTGTCGCCATTATCTGTCGAGCGAAATATTCCTTGGTACGTTCCTGCGAGATGGGTTGACCCAACAACGGCGACAGATCCAATAGGCGGCCGTGTCCACATGCCGTCGAATTGATTCCATGTCAAACCGTCATCGCTGGATTCGATAAGACCATAGGATGGCTTAAGGATAAGTAGTTGGGTACCGTGTGTAACCAGTTGGAAACTGGCGAGATCAGATACTGTTGTCCACGTGGCACCCTCATCATCCGAACGCAACAGTGACTGGTCGTTACTCGCAAAAAGTAATCCTCCTGAGGCAGCGACGGTTACAAAATATCCCGTTGGTGCGGATGGGAGTGGAGACCAAGTGAGGCCTCCATCGGTGGAATGCTGGATGCCATTGTCAAACGTGGCTACAAAAACGTGCATTCCAATTGCAGTCATGGAGAATGTATGACTTCCAAGGTCCGCGGTTTTCGTCCATGATGCTCCCTGATTGGATGTGACATGAATCTCTCCACCCGTAGTGGAAGCCACTACATTCGCTCCGGCTACCACGAGACCCGCGAACAGTCCGGAAAATACGGGTGTTAACGGCATCCATGTTGCGCCATTGTCAGTTGACTTGTGGATATCGTCGGAGTTCGTTGAATACAGGTTAGTACCATCGGTGACCATGAATCTCGAACCATAGCGCAAATCGGGAACAGTTGACCAGGTCATACCGTCATCATCGGAGACAAATACTCCTTGAGAGGCAGAAACGTAAAGCCGGTCGTTCACAGAGTGGATGTCGGTTATGTATTCCATTGGACCGGCCGCTCCTGGATCAATCAATTCCCACGATACACCGCTATTGGAAGACTTGTAGAATTTGGGCCAGGTAGAGGCAAATAGAATTCCATGATGGCTGTTTAGGGTGAAGATTCTATCATCGAAATTCCTGTAGCCAGTTTCGACCCACTGAGCATTTGAAGAAAACGAGGTGAAGCACAGCATGGTCACCCACATCCACACCAGTACAGTGCGAGGCGATCCCATTTTGCCGATATCGTATTGGATGGATTTCATGGTTCTTCCACATCCGGCGCACTGTCCTTCATTCGACCCAGGTAGATGCCGATTCCAGCACTGAAACGGAGGCCATCCCATTGTGCCGTTATTCCCGTCTCTCCACCTCCTGATGTAAAGAAATGGCCGTGAATCTGTGCTTCATAGCCAGCATACACCGATGCAAAAAGCCCCTTTGGAAAATTGCGCTGTAATCCGAACATGGGTCGAAAGCCAAAATTGGTCGATGTCAATGTCAGTGTATTCGTCTGCGTCGAACTCCCCAGCGTCTCTTCGGTGGTGAAATCGAGTGCAGACTGCACCCATGAAACTTGCATACGGAATAGAATGGGCCACTTCGGTGACGCGTTGAGCTGGAAGGATGCAAATCCTCCAAGAGAATAACACGTTAGCAATTGATCAATGCGCAGAAGCCCCGAATAGTCCTCATAGTAGGCACGTCCGCCGGTAGAGTTGTAGTTAAAGGCTATTCCAATCAGGTAGTTCTTTTTTGTTTCATAGCCAACCGATAGACCATATCCCCAGTATGGAGGGAAGGTAGTGACGCGCTGCAGCGGAACAACCGAAGAAGAGGCAACTTCTTTCTGTAATTCCTCCATGTCGCCCATGCCAAAGGTACCGTACGTGGCATCAGTGGAAACTACAAACTGAGCCCGGGTCACCGGAGCTAAGAGAAGTAGCGAGAAAGCGATCAGCGTGGCTTTCATGGGTTCACCGCCTCGGCATAGCCGGACGTTAGAAAATGATAGTGGTTGGAATACACATGCCGAATGGGAAGGGGAGACGCCGGAGGCGTAAAGGCCACTGCCCGCTCTTGCAAGGTAAAGTCGTCAACGGAATAGGTTCGGATTGTGGAGTAGTAGTCCGGCGAAATGGTCACCATCCAAATGAACTCGGTCAGGGGGTCATATCCGAAACCGGTCAGCGTTCCATCCGGAAAAGCAGGAATGGCGAACGTGCGCACAGGTGTATAAGCAACGCCTGCCCCAGGCGTTTGACTGATATCATAAATCATGATGGATGATCCGATGATGATCAGCTCTTTGGAATTGCCACCCCGGAAGTAGCGTACATTCGTTGGCAGTCTTCCTTGTTCGGTCCAGGTTCCGGCGACCTTCTTGAAGACGCGGGCATACGATGCATCCGGATGATTGAGTACAAAATATTCACCCAATGGAGACACCAGTGGCATATCGTTGTTCACCGAATCCATCCACACAATCGCCAGGTGCGGATCCACCTGGGTATCAATTGTCAGGTCACCGAGTGCGGCTCGTGGTGAGCCATTGGACACAATGCTCATGCCCAGGAGTCCGTTACTTCCTGCCGATGAGATGGAGCGCTGTTCTGCATACATATATCCTCCGCTCCCATCCGGCAGGGTAGGGCGGAACCCCCGGAACTGACTCAAGTTGGCAGGGTTTATAATGACCGTATTTCCTCCGAGGATGTCACCCGATGGAGCACCCGTAACGATCGATTGGAGGACACTCAACGGTGAGTGATTGGTGAATTTGTCTTCAAATACCAGTGTTGGCCAATGATGCCGATGGATGTCGTTGTCTCGGAAAAGAAGAAGTTTTGACAACGTGGTATTGATCCGGAGATCATTGAAAGGGGGCAGGTTGGATGTTGCCTGAAGCATAATGGTC
>CAYMPU010000086.1:0-39832 GCA_964392375.1 uncultured Ohtaekwangia sp.
GGCCATGACCGACTACTTGTCCGTCCCCAAGGTGCGTGATCTGAACACCTCCGAATACCTGGGCGGCATCGGTGACCTGATCGTTGTGAGAGCTACCGATGACTTCATGGTCACCGGTGTGAAGATCGTGATCAGGGACAGTGATGGCAACGTGCTGGAGAAAGGAGATTCTTCGCGTAGTCACTTTGCTTTGGAACTGCGCTAGCCACCGGGATATTAATTCCGGTGGTTTTCAATTTTGGATCACCACATTCAAGTATACACCTCAAATGGGAGTAACTCCCATGCTTAACCCCCGCCTAACGCAAAATGGCTGACTTCCTTGTATTCGGATTGTCATGTTTTCCTGATCATTTTATGTAAGGAAAATGGGAGTTGATGTAAGGTTTTGGGTCGAATTGAATAAATGCAAATTATTCAGGGTTTGCTATTCGGACGCAAGTGTAATCAATTGAATGACTTGAGCTTAAGGACCGGCGACGGAGTTGGCTGGAAAGATACTTCAAGGTATTTGCGAGCTAGAAAGTGGCTGCAAACGCTAGAATTTGTATGTAAGGTTTTCGTGATTCCATATTTGATTATTCATGCATGTGCTGAATATATTGAGTTAAGAATTCAAGAAGTGACTGTTGGGTGACACCACCATTCAACGAACCTTGGCCAAGGAGACCTCAACAATTTGGCCTACCGATTCGGTGGTGAACCTGATTTTTGAAACGACTTTAACACCCTGTGCAAACCTTCAAGGCCGAGATATATCACTACCAACACCCGACGGACTTCCGGGATTAATTCGCATTCAACCTACACTATGGATATGAACAGCTATTATAAGAAAATGATCCCAGCCCTTGTGGTTGTCCTGGCGTTGTCAGGCGGATCTGTTTGGGGAGAAATATTAGGTCCCACAACACCGTGCGTGAATGTCAGCACAGAATACACTTTTTATAACGGCACTACATATAATCCTTATGTATGGCAAATAACCAATGGCACTGTTCAGTCGTACTATGCCAGTGGGAACACCTACTACGTCACCGTTACCTGGAACAGCGGGGCTGGTACGTTGAATTTCAAAAAGCACGGAGTAACGTATGGCTCCATTAGTGTAACGGCAGGCGGCGGCGGTTCTGTTCCGACAGGATCATTCACTTACGCGAGTAGTTGTCTTCTCCATCAGTATACAGAGACTACGACCATTACGCGGACCAACACACCTCCCGGCGGGACTACATGGTACTGGCAAACTTCATCGACGGGCACAAGTACAAGCATTGGCAGCGGCGCCAGCATTGTGGCAAATGCCGGGGAAACCTATTATCTCAGGGCCTTTGCGGGAAGTTGTTGGATCCCTGGTGCGCTGGCTGCTGGTACGATACCTAGCCCCCCCAACGCTACTCCGGGAGGAACGGGTTGCTTCAACACAGCCGTTGTTATTTCTGCAAGCGCACCGGGCTCATTACCGATACGATGGTATAGTGCGTGTACGGGAGGTTCATTGCTCGGAACGGGTGCAACATATACTACACCCGTCTTAACGGCGAACACTGTTTATTTTGCGGCGGCATATGACGCTGCCACAGGAGCCGAGAGTCCTCGCAAGCTTGTTACTGCAGTCATTAACCCTCCATATGGTCCCCCAACCGCCACGGCAGCATCTTCCGTAACGAGTACCGGGTTTACTGCAAACTGGACTGGCACAACCGCAGGGTATCTGGATGTCTCAACAGCCAGCAATTTTGGGGAAGGGTCGATTCTTGTGAATTACAACAATCTCTATGTTACCGGAAGTAGCGCGGTTGTCAGTAGCCTCAGCAGTGGTGCTACCTATTATTACCGGATCCGATCAGTGTACACGGGGAATGGAGTAACCTGTACGTC
The DNA here is from genome assembly GCA_964392375.1 of uncultured Ohtaekwangia sp. Taxonomy (GTDB): domain Bacteria; phylum Bacteroidota; class Bacteroidia; order Cytophagales; family Cyclobacteriaceae; genus ELB16-189. Next base: position 1,882 of record CAYMPU010000086.1, read on the forward strand.
AACAAATTCAAACGTCATTTCTCAGGTTACCCTTGTTCCGACACCAGTCGCGCAACCACCAACCGTTGTAACCTCGAACTCCTTCCAGGCTAACTGGAATGCTGCGGCAGGAGCAACTTCCTACCTGCTTGATGTTGCTTACGATATAGGATTCAACAACCACGTTATTGGTTATCAAAATCTGTCCGTGAATAATGCGTACGCTTCAGTGACAGGATTAGGAGCGCAGGCATCCTACTATTACCGTGTACGCGCTGTTTATTCTGGCGTCAACTCAGCTTACTCCAACACAATTACCACGGTGCAGATTCAAGGTCCAAGCACAGTCTGTATGAATGAATCGACTACGTACACTTTCTCAAATGGTACCACATATGCCGGGTCAAGTTGGGAGATCACGAATGGAGTCATTGAGTCATCGTCGGCCATCGGATCTAACTATTCGGTCGATGTTTACTGGACGGCACCATCTGGAACATTGAATTTCAAATGGCACTCAGGAATCGTTGTCGCTAGTTTTTCTGCCTCGCCCTTGAATCCAACCCCAACAGGATCATTTACCTATGCCAGCAGCTGTAGCCTGCACGCGTACACAGAGACAACAACCATCACCCGGACGGGAACGCCTCCTTCCGGGACAACATGGTATTGGCAAACTTCTCCAACAGGCACCGAGACGATTCTTGGAAGTGGACCGAGCATTGTGGCCAACGCAGGATCGACTTATTACCTAAGGGCCTTTTCTTCATGCTGGGGTTCGAGTGCTCTTGCGACAGCCACCATACCACTGCCGCCGAATAATACCCCGACATCTGCGGGCTGTATGAATCAGCCGATCGTGCTTACCGCAAGTGCTCCGGATGGTCTGGCCATTCGATGGTACAACGCCTGTCAAGGAGGAACGCTCCTTGCCACGGGGGCCACCTATACTACTCCACCATTGAGTGCAAGTGTTGCCTATTTTGTTGCTGCCTATGATGCCTCGACAGGTGGTGAAAGTCCGCGTAAAGCTATCAGCGCCTCAGTAAGTCCGCCTTTTAACGGCCCTGATGCAACAGCCGCAACGAACATTACCGACAATTCATTCACAGCCAATTGGGCAGGTGCAAACGTCGGGATGCTTGAGGTTTCTACCGATACCAGTCTCCTGGAGAATGTTCAGTCGTTCTTTGTGTTTTCTAACAATAAGGTTGTTAGTGGCCTGGAAGGAGGAACCTTGTACTATTACCGGGTACGACACTACTATGCCGGTCCTCAGCTGACTTGTATTTCGCCGTATTCTGATACGGTAACAGTATTAACGGTCCCCAGGCCGCCACGTACTATCCCGGCCTCAGAATTCTCTTTCAATTCTTTCAAAGCCAATTGGGAACCTTCCACGGGAGCAGCATACTACCTTTTGGATGTTTCAACGGACGTTAATTTCGGCAGCTTCGTAGGCGGCTTCAACAACTACCAGGTGAACACGACGAACGCTGTGGTCGGGAACCTGGGAAGCGAAGACGTTTACTACTATCGGGTCCGAGCAGTTAATGCGAGTGGCACTTCCGGGTTTTATAACACACAGCATGTGGTGACTCGCGACCTGAATTACGTGCGTAGTCAGGAAGTGTTTAAACCAAACGTAACATCGGTATCTGCTATCGATGCCCTACCCATTGGGAAAAAATCAGAAGCCTTCAGCTTCCTTGATGGGCTCGGTCGACCTATCCAGCAGGTGAATGTAAAGCAGTCGCCGACCAGCAAGGATGTGGTGCAACCCATCACCTACGATCCGTTCGGACGCGATGCGGTGAAGTACCTCCCTTATACCGATGGCAACACCGGCTGGTTCAAGCCCGAATTTGTACCCCGCGAGTCACCCGGTTATACCAACTCCTCAAATCCTCAGTACCAATTCTATCAAAACACACCCAAGGTAGCTACGGATACCAAGCCATATGCAGAAACGATATTCGAATCAAGCCCACTGAATCGGGTTCGCAAGCAAGGAGCATCGGGAGCGGTATGGCAGCCGACCAGTGATCCGGCAGACCTCAATGACAAGTCGGTGAAGATGAAGTATGAAACCAATACCGGAGGTGAAATCCTGCTCCTGTCCTTTAACCCTTCTACGGGCGTCTTATCCTGTGGTCAGGGAACGGCGGCGCACTTCCCTGCCGGCACCCTGTCTATTGTGCGGTCGACGGATGAGCAGAACAACGACGTCGTCGAATACAAAGACCACGGTGGAAAAGTGGTATGCAAGTTCGTGCAGTACACATCATCGGGCACGAAGAAATACGCCAAGACCTATTATGTGTATGACGACCTGGGTAACCTGGTGCTGGTGCTCCAGCCAGAAGCGATTAAGTTGATTGAAGGTTCTAATTGAAATGCCAAGACTATGAAATCCATAAACCATTATTCCGCCAAGGCTATTCAAGTGAGTTGCGTAGGTTTGGTTCTTTTAGTGACTTCCATTCGCTTGGCAGCACAGGACCCTAAGGAGGTACTGAACAGAAACCACATCTCTCCCAAAGCAGCAGAGTTTGCGCGGCAAGGAAATATTCCCGTGAACCTCAGCGTGGGTAAAATTGGATACACGGTCCCCATCCACACGCTGCGTCTGGATGGATTCGAGTGGCCGGTGTCTTTGTCCTATGGCTATTCCGGCCTCCTTTTGGAAGGTAAGCCCTCAGATGTTGGCTTGGGATGGTCACTCTCTGGTGGTGGCGGGGCGGTGGTTCGGCAGGTCAATGGGTTGCCGGATGAGCATGACCGCGGATACTGGGGTCAGTCAAGTCGGAGATCCTATATAGAAAATTACGTACTCCCGGGCTCGATCCCAAAACCAATTGTTGAAGATTTTCTGGCAGGCAAATACGACTCACAACCCGACAAGTTTGTGGTGAGCGCAGGTGAAATGAACCTGACTTTCTTTATCAGAAATGTTACCTGTGTCACGTGCCCCGATCCATACAAAGGCGTTGAGGTCACCACTACACTCGACAACACAAAAGTAAGTTTCACCTGGGCACGGATCGAGGTCACCGATGCAAAAGGGATCAAATACGTCTTTGAGGATACGGAAATAACTCCGTATCAGACTACGGACATGCAATTGGAGGTGGGCCTGCCTGGCGCGAAATACACATCGGCCTGGAATCTGTCGGAAATCGTGATGCCAAATAACAAAAAGATAGAATTCAACTATGCACCCCAAACAATAACAAGCCTCTCGTTCTCCGAAACCTTTGATCGCACAAAGTCGGTTACCGGTGAAATGATCGATGCGAGTTGCGATGCGGGCGGGATAGCGTGGTCTCAGACCATGCAAAAGCGTGAGCTCAATAAGTCTCAGAATTCCACAACAATGGAGATCGCCGCGAAGAAACTAACTTCGATACGCAGCCCGGAGACAATTTTGCAAATCGATCGCAATGTGGCGGGAAACCCTCTCACCGGCCTTCCACTGATAAGCGCGTTTACTGTAGAGGATTATGCGTTCAGGGATGTTCATTCCTTCCAGCTCACGTATTTGGCCTCATCGCGTCCATTGCTTGGCGGCCTCGTCAAGGATAACCTGGAGACCTACTCTTTTGAATACAACCCCGTGGCCATTCCTTTCATCACGCAACAGAATGGGCCTGTGGGCCCTAATGTTGCTCCATATCAACAAGACTTTTGGGGATTTGCCAATGGAAAGGCCAATCAAAGCTCAATTCCGGAAAGGGGTGGTGACCGAAGACCTGCCTTTGGTTCTGCAAGCGAAGGTGCACTTACCCGAATAACGTATCCGACCGGGGGATCAACACAGATTATGTATGAACCCAATACGGTGAAAATGGGATCAAACAATATTCTTGAAGAGCCAGAATCGGCCAATGCAAGTTTTAGCAAGGCAAAATCTGATTTTCCAAGTTACCAGTGGTATAACGTCAGTTACCCATTTCATTTTGATAAGGCCACATTTGTCGACCTGAGTATGTCAGGGTTCGTAAAGGGACCAGGCACAGAATTAACCGTTGAGTTCAGCAAGAACGGACATGGGCTTTGCGGTGATGAGGTAGAGGTTGCGTTTCAGCGCCAATTGAATCCTGGCGCCCCTGTGATCTTGGACCTTTGCATGACCGTTGGATTGACGGGGGATGGCCCTCCTGGAAATTGCGGGAGTAATTATACAGGATGCAAGACAAAATCCTCGGGGGGATGGGTTCTGATACCGCCTGGTGACTATACTGCAACCATGAGTGTGTACAACACCAATAAGGCACGATACACGTTCTCCCTTAAGTGGTATGATCCAGATCTTTTCGAGGGTACTCCATCATTTAAGTCAGAAATCGCAGCAGGAATACGCGTTCGCGAAACGATGGACTGCCCTGGAAATGACGCTGAGTGCGTGAGGAAAGTCTACAAATATATTACAGATGATGGATACCCATCCGGGCGTTATCTGAGCAAGATTGACTACTCGTATGACTATGAGGTATTTGAGGCGAAAGACTGTCGAGACTACAACTGGTATCCGGAGGGTCTCCCCCTGTACGAAGAATGGAATTTCATGGCTACCAACTACAGCTTCAGGACATTAAACCCCCTTGAAATGTTCGCCGGCAACCCGGTATATTACGACCGTGTGGAAGTATGGAACGGGGAAACAATCACCTACCTCCCAGATCCCTTAGTTGGTAACCATGGAATATACATAGGTCCCGATCTTTTTCTCTCCAGTCCGACGAACGGAAGAGAAGTGAAATACTTTGAAGCATCAACCTGGGGAAGTACAGGAACCTATCCGTACAGACCTTTGCCGGACAACCCCATTAACGGCGCAGCTTTTAAGATTGATTCCTATCTACAGTCAGGAGAAAAGGTCAAAGAGATTGTACTGGACCAGTCGGTCACATCTCCATCCCTGGTTTACACGGATTTCCCGCAGGGTATGGTATTTGGTGTGGCAAAAGTCTATAAGTATTCACCCTTTAACCATGCGGCTCATAATCAAATGATGCTGTTGGAAGGGTATAAATACAACAAGTACTATGTTGATTTCCCAACGAAGTTGCTTGTCAACAGTCAGACCGAAACAAGTTTTCATCCGAAGCCAGAATCCGTTAACACGGCCTATACTTATAATGGAGGGTTGCAATTGAAAACCACAACCGTGGTTGGCTCAGACGGCAAGACGCGGCAGACAAAGCACTACTACCCTCACGAAATCACGGGTACAGGTTATCAGCTGTTGACGACCCTGAACGAAATCGCCTCCCCCGTAAAGACCGAGGAGTATGTGAATGGCGCCGTTAAGCGAACCTCACAAACGGATTATGTACAGGTGTCCAGTAATCCGTTGATTGTTGAACCATCCTTAATCTATACTCAACAAGGGGGGATCACCTTTACGGAAACGACCATACATGCTTATAATTCACTGGGAAACCCGATTGAGTTTACCGGAAAAGACGGTATTAGGACCGCCATTCAATGGGGGTATCCGAGCCAGGGCGTATACCTATACCCGGACATGATGGCAAGCAACGCTTCTGCCAATGAAGTGTTCTATACTTCTTTTGAATACGGCACCGGCGATGAAGCTGGTAACTCTATCGACAACGATAGTCACAGCGGACTTAAGAGCCGTTCGGGAGTCTACTCCCACCCTTTGTCGGGACTCACCCTCAACAAGGATTACGTGCTAACCTGGTGGTCAAAAGCAGCAGACGGAAAGTGGTCACTGAATACACTCAATGTTCCAAATCCAGGAGCAACCTATTCGATCAACCTGACAGGGCAGATCGACGATGTGCGTTTTCATCCGAAAGCTGCACAGATGACGTCCTACACATTCAAACCGGGTATCGGCGTGACAACAACCTCGGATTTGAATAGCGTCGTTGCGTATTATGAATATGATAGCCAGGGGAGATTGTCCTTCCTCCGTGATGCCAACGGGAAGATCCTGAAAAAGTACGATTATCATTATAAAGGAGAGTAGAGAGCCAATCTAAAAGAAACAGCCATGAAACTTACCAACCACTCTCCTGCAGATTCTACCCGCCGCACGCTGGCCGGATTTGCAATCACCGCCTTCTTGATTTTCGCAAGCTTCAGCCTCTCCGCACAGTCCATTACTGGTCCTACGGAGGCTTACATCGGCGAACGAAAGATATTTTACTACGTCGACGAGGGTGCAGACACCATTACCTGGGCGGTTTCGTTGGGGACCGTTTACTCAACCAACCACCCCAGTCAAACCTTGTACGAGGCTGCTATTAGCTTTGAAGAAACTACGGGAACAAGTTTCATTTATGTAGTTAAGAACGGCGATACCGTGGCGACGCATTCTGTTGTTGTCACAACCTATACTCCCCCAACTCCGGATGCTACATTTAACATCGTATACGATTGTGGCGAGACCACCGTGGAGCGAACGGGAAACCTCGATCGGCAAAGCTACTCGTGGTGGTGGCAGACAGCCGCTAATGGCACCAATGACTCCATTAAGGATAACCGGCTACCTTTTATTACCCTGACCAGTCCCGGAAATCTTTGGCTCAGAGCCAGGCTCAATGCGCCGCCTTATACCTGGAGTACACAGTCGCAATCCGTCGGTTCGATTAGCATCAATACAAATGTTCCGGCTGCACCAACACAGGCAAATCACTCTTCGCTCATTGGTCCTGGACCGATTACTGTTTCTGTAGGAGCCGTAAGCGGAGCGCTGAGCTACGTGTGGTATACAGAAGCCGTAGGTGGCACACCCGTTGAAGGTCAATCCACCAATACATATGGAATTGGTTTACTGGATGCAACGAAGACTTTCTATGTAGCCAGCAAAACGGAATACTGTGAAAGTGCGAGCCGTCTTGCTGTGACGGCGTCTATCTTACCGTTACCCACCATCACGGTGACCAGCGCCAATGCCAACGTGATCTTACCCGGCCAGCCGGTTGTGTTAGGTACTTCCGCATCCTATTCGACCTATGTCTGGAAGACATCCGATGGCACGGTGGTAGGGAGTTCTCCTTCGTTAAGTGTTACTACGGCAGGATCCTACAAGGTAACGGTGACAGCCAATGGGTCACCCAACTCCGTTGAGTCTGATCCTTTTTCAGTGATCAACATGATTTCCGGTTCAGTTCTCAATGGCCTCAGTTTCCAGTATCGCTACGACCACAAGAACCGGATGACGCATAAACGTGTGCCGGGCGCCGACTGGGTCTATATGGTCTATGATGATCGCGATCGCCTGGTGATGACGCAAGATGGCAACCAGCGAACAGCAAATCGCTGGTCATATACCAAATATGACGCGCTAAACCGGCCGGTGATCACGGGTATTTACACCCATGGCTCATCCATCGATCAGGTGGCCATGAGCGCTTTGATCAGCCCAACCAACCTCTTTGAAACGTACAACGGGTTGGCCGCGACAGAAGGGTACACCAACACCGTTTTCCCAACTACGGGAACGGGCGCCCTTACGGTAACGTATTACGACAATTACGACTTCCGGAGCATGTGGCAAGGCAGCTATCTGTATGAAGACTACAACTTGACGGAGTCGGCGCTCGACACCACGTTCACCCAACCCGACTCAGAATTTCTGCAGGTAAAAGGTAGAGTCACGGGTACGAAAGTGAAGGTACTTGATGGTGGTGTTACAGGAGGTACTACGTGGTTGAAAGCCGTCACTTTTTATGATGACAAATATCGGGTCGTTCAATCGTTGTCCGACAACTACAAGGGTGGTACTGACAGAATTACGAATGTTATAGACTTTACAGGAAAGGTTCTCAAGACAAAAGCCACGCACCTCGAGCAGGACGTTACATGGAAGGAATTGATAGGGACCTCGGTTGCCGGCAACAAACTGAGCCGCACCCTTGCCGGCACATCCTGGGCTGCCGGTGCTGTTTCAACCACGCAATTGGCTGCCAGTCAGAACGGCTGGCTTGAAATGACAGTAACCGATGTTACCGGGAACAAAATGATTGGCCTGGCCGACACCAATCCGGATGCCAACTATACGGCGATCGACTACTGTTTTTATCTCAATGGGAGCACGCTCCGGGTTTATGAAAACGGCGTTTCCAAGGCGGTTGTGTCAGGAACACTGGCCGTTGGCGATGTCATTCGTATTGACCGGACAGGGACAACAGTCACCTACAAGAAAAATGGTACGACCGTTTATACATCGGCCACAGCCTCAAGCACCCTGCTCATGGCCGATGTGTCGATCAATGCGGTCAATCTTACGCTGGCCGGTGTCAGAGCTTCTTTTGGATCCAGCACCCGGACTACCGTACGGCGTTTCGAGTACGACCACGCCGCAAGACTGGTCAGTGTACGCCACCAACTCGAGGGAAGCAATGAGATAATTCTTATCAAAAACGAATACAATGAACTGGGGCAACTCGTGGACAAAAAACTCCATTCAGCTGACAACGGTTCCACCTGGAAACAAAGCGTTGACCACCGCTACAACATCCGCGGCTGGCTGGAGACAATCAATAACTCCAAATTAGAGGGCAACGTACCCTCCAATGATGAAACCGATGACCTATTTGGAATGGAATTAAAGTACAACACGATCGATACCGATCTTAGCAACACAGCCTTATTCAACGGCAACATCAGCGGCGTGAAGTGGAGCAACTACCCTGGAACTGGGGCCACCAAAGAGAAAGGCTACACCTATGGCTATGATCCTTTGAACCGGATTTCCAGCTCGACATACCGCGAAAAAGCAACAACCTGGAGCGCCCTGGACAACAACCGATTCGCAGAGACTGGATTCACCTATGACCTGAATGGAAACATCCTCACGTTAACACGGAATGACGGTCGACCTACGGTAGATGGCAAGATGGATATACTTGCCTATGACTACACGGCATCCGGGAATCAACTTCTCAAGGTAACGGACGGCGGCGATGACTATAAAGGTTTTGTCGATGGCGTAAATACCGGCAACGACTACACCTACGATGCCAACGGCAACATGACCCGCGACCTCAACAAAGGCATCGGCACCTCGTTGACCGATAATATCAACATCATCACCTATAACTTCCTCAACCTCCCCGAGACGGTGACCAAAGGCGGGAACAGCGTACGGTATGTGTATGATGCAACCGGACGGAAACTCTCACAAGGTGTGACGTTTGCTGGCGCGGTCAAGCAAACCGACTATGCCGGGGAGTACATCTACGAAAACGACGCCCTGCAATTCATCAACCACGAAGAAGGCCGTATTTCCATAGCCTCAAACACGCTGGTCTACACCAATCCCGCCGAAACCACCACGGATTTTACCGCCGTAAGTGCTACCTTAGCTTTGGTGACACAAAACGGATCCGAGAAATACGTGCGCGTGACCTCCAACGGAACGACCTCCCGGACGGGGGTGTTTCCCATTGGCGGGACATTCACCGTTGTGGCTGGAGAGAAGTACCGCGTTCGCGTGAAGGCTTACCGGGGCACGGGCAACAGTGCAGCCTATATTCAGGTGAAGGCCGGTGGCGCCGACATTCTGTGGCCGGGAGCTACGATCGCTTCCAACGCAGCATCCGAGTCTTGGACCGAGCAGACGGTGACCATACCTACTGGAGCGACGACACTGCAAGTGGGTGTGAACTGGAACACGGTGACGGCTGGAGAAATCCTTTATGTGAATGAGGTTGAGATAACAAAACTCTCCACCACCGCACTTCCAGAATACCAGTATCACCTCAAAGACCATTTGGGCAATGTGCGGACGACATTCACCTCGAAAGTTTCGATCGAGCTGCCAAGGGCCACGGTAGAGACAGACAGCTTAGCCAAGGAACAGACGAAGTTCCTGAACATTACCAGGGCACGTAGGGTGAATGGCCAGCTTTTTGATCACACGTTTAACGGGGTAAGCCCTTCCAACGGCGCCTACTCGACGCGACTGACGGGATCAACAAATGAAAAGATTGGTCTGGCGCAATCACTATCGGTTATGCCCGGTGACAAGATCGACATTGAAGTCTTTGCCAAATATGTTGACCCCGGGGCTACGAATGACAATGCACTTGTGACCGTGCTGGCAGCCATTGCGTCGGGAGGATCCGTTCCTCCAGGAACATTTCTGGATGGGGCCGGGTATGCCACTGCATCTTCGGCTACCTATCCCTTCACAGGCTTCCTCAATCATAACGATGCAGGGACGGCGCCCAAGGCGTATGTGAACTATCTGGTTTTTGACAAGAACTTTGTCTACAAGACTGGCGGATTCAAACGGATCTCCACGGCGGCACGTGAAACCGGTGACTTACTTAACCATACAGGTTTAAGCTATGAAGGCATCTCTCATGAAAGACTGGCCTTTGAAGGTGCAACCCAGATAGCGATTACTGAGCCGGGATACGTGTATGTTTGGTTGAGCAACGAGGAGACGACGCCGGTGGAGGTTTACTTTGATGATTTTAGGGTGACGCATACGAAGAGTCCGGTGGTGCAAATGGATGATTATTATCCGTTTGGTTTATCTTTTTACTCGTACTCTAGAGAGAACTCAACACTGAATCAATACTTTTATAACAGTATGGAGTTGCAAGATGAGCTTAATCTCGGGTGGTATGATTATCTTGCTCGCCAGTATGATCCTGCCATTGGCAAATTTTTGTCAATTGATCCCGCGGCTGATTTAATGCGTAGAGTCAGTCCTTATGTCTATGCATTCAACAACCCTCTTCGATATACTGATCCTGACGGAATGATTCCAGAGGATAATACTGTTCCGGAGACGATAGAGCAAACAACTACGACCATTAGTTTTAAAGGTAATGAAGGAGAGTATTTAATCCCACAAGGAGGCGATCTACCTGGAACGGATCAAATTGAGGAAGTTAATACTGCAACCACAATTTGGAAGGACAATGACGGAAACGAGATTGGGCGGTTAAGTACAACTACGTGGACCTCAGCGTCAGTGGATGCTGATGGAGAAATCTCAGAAGTCAAACAAAGATCTATGTCAACGATAGAAACAGAAGGTCATATAACTAACGTGCCTGTCGAGAATAAGACGATTGATATTAAGGATGCGCGTGAAAGTTTTCAAAATACCGCCAATTCTGTTTCAGAATTCAAGAAGGAAAATGGAAGGAGTCCAGTTCAACAGGAAGCAAGAGATAATAAGCAGTTGGCCAAAAATGTGGACCTCGCTGCTGGCGGCGTAGGTTGGATCGCGACAAGTGTAGCAAAGTGGGCCCCTACACCGCAGACCAAGGGAGGTGCTGCTATTGTTAACGGGGTGGCGGTTTTAGTAGCGGCAGGTACCCACAGTGCCCTTCCAACAAACCCAGAAAATATCAAGCTCAGATTTACAACGAGAAGTAAATAATCGAAAGTGGGGTATGATTAGATATCTGCCGATAGCATTATTAATAATAGCAATTGTGGCTCTCTATGTCATATTGGTGATGTACCAATATGTGGACCGCTCCGTGCTAAATTTTCTAGGTACTGTTTTGGTTGTTTCTTCACTTTGGATAAACGCGATAGGCTTAAGAAGAATAGGGATTAGCTCGATCAGGGAAATAAAGATTAATCGAGTCAACTTTGTCAATCTAATAACATCACTGATTCTTACTTATTTTATTTTTAAGTATTTGACGCCTGGACATTTTGAAGAATACAAATTTTACTACACAAGTTTAGGGTTCTCCCTTCTGTTGTACATTCTTGCATCAGTGGAATTTGCTGAGAATGAAAAGTAACTCCTTAAATACAGCGATTAAATTAAATAGTTGTTCTTGATTAGTAATCGTCTTCACCTTCGCTAGAAGGAAAGTTTTGGAACCATAGCTGAAGTTTTGGGAGTTTATTTGGTTTGTTGTGTTGATAACTAGCTTGGGTTCTTTTTCAAATACAGATAAGATAGTCTGATTATTTTGAATTAATTCTTTGGTTCGTAAATCCGAACTGTGAACAAATAGTATTCTCCGTTTGGAGAATATTTTCCTTTTGATTTGGATATCTATGCCAAGTCGAGCTGGGCATTCAACGAAGATCTTGGTAAATTCAATTTGAGCTAGCCCAGCCCAAGGGTAAACTCTTTTAACATTGGAGAAGAGTCCGTATATTTTTCCCTGAGCACAATCAAGTACAATTTGATATTCGTCAATACTTGTATCCAAACCATCAAAGTGCTTGTAATCAATTATTGGATTTTCTTCTTTTTTTAGTGATTCAAGTAAGTTTTGAATTTGAGCGCTCACTTAGCAATTTTTTGTGATGTTATTGATGTTAAATACAGACTATGGTTGTGTAAGCTCCCCTGAAGTTCGGCCATTTAATAATTGGAATAAAATTATCAACTTTAGATGGTTAAACTATTCGAAAGAGAAAATTTCCAGGCCCAAATTATCAAGGCAATCAAGGATCATGAGGTATGGCGTAATCTGATAGAGATCAGCCGGGAGCTGGGCATCACTAGAGCTGCCTTCTACAGTGGCGCCAACGCTATGGAGGCACGAAGCAAAATGAGGTCTGGAAGATGAAAGAGTTGCAGGATGAAAACAGCCTTCCTCCCTACCATAGAAAGAGTAGTTGAAGAACTGTGATTTGCACAATGATTTTAATGATAATCTGATTGGTGCCGTAACTTGCAATGTGTTAACTTACAAGAGCAGTCGAAATGAAGAGTCTTTGGTGAAGTCATTCGAAATTCATAATTCAGACAGCACCGTGCAGAATGGGAAGCTCTTATTGGTTGAACGCGCTTTACTTTTGGTTCTAGCGCTACTCTCAGGGGTAGTGTATGCTCAGAAGGTTGATACGTTGAACAAATCCAGAGAGGTACTTCAGCAGTCAGTTATCCAGGAGGCACAATCTTCACAGCGTAAACTCGACAGCATTCAGAACTTCACCAGCATTCATCGCTTCAGAGATTCCCTCAAGATCACCAGTTGGTCCGACAGCCTACGCCGAAAGGTTGAGGATCGATTCTCTCCTCAACAAATCACCAACAAACTGGACAGCCTGAAGGGGCTGAATATTTCGACGGATCGCGTTACCCATTTTTCCGATAGTCTATTGCGAAGGAAGGCTGGTCTGCTTAGTGAGGTGACTACGAAACAGCACACACTCCAGAGCAAAGTCACCGCCCGCTATGACGGCTGGATGAAGGGGGTCCGCGAAAAGTTCAACCTTGATTCGGCAGGAATAAAGACACCGAGTATTGACCCTGCAGTTGGTGATCCGCTTCAGAAGCTCAACCTGCCAAACACCGCGAAACTCCCACAGGGCTCTGTTCCGGGAGCTAACCTTCCTTCTGGTTCAATGGCAACGTTGCCAGCAATGCCATCGCTTAATACAGAGGACTTTTCTTCCCTCGGCTTATCACAAGATTTAACCACGGTCGGCGGCGACATTGCCATACCCTCCATGGACCAGCTCGGCGGTATGGAGAAAAACCTGCCGGCTATGCCTGACCCTATGAAGGAGATCACCGGAAAGGCCGGAGAATTCAAGGCAATTACGAAAGACCCAGGCGCTGCGGCTGAGGCTACCGTCAGCAAGATTTCCGATGTGAACTCGGCAACGCAACAACTCAAGGATGCAGAACAGTTAACACAGAACAATGAAGCCCTTCAAGCTGGCGAGCAACTGAAAGACCCCGAAGGTGCAAAGGAAGTCTTCCAGCGCCAAGCCTTTGACCACTTCCAGGGAAAGGAAGCAGTCCTTCAACAGGCCATGGACCAGATGGCCAAGTACAAGGATCGCTACCCGTCATTGGCCAGTCTTGCCGATGTGAAGAAGTCATGGCTTCCACCCAACAGCCTCAAAGGAAAGCCCTTTCGCGAAAGGTTCAGAATAGGAATGCACGTGGGCTTCCGCAATACCAAAGACACCCTGCTACTCGATTTCTTCCCAAACGCCTCCTACCGCATCTCCGGTCGCTTTGAGGCGGGTATGGGATTCATGTACCGCCTTCGGGTACAAACCAACAACTTCGGCTTCGATCAGCAGAATCCTGTATGGGGCATCAATACTTTCGTTGTTGCCAAGACATTCAAATCCGTCTACCTCCGCCTTGAAGTTGATGGCAACAGCTACCCCGTATCCAGCACAACAGAAACACCATCCTACCGCGACTGGCGTTGGAGTTTCTTATCAGGGATTCAAACGAACTTCGCCATGGGCAAACAGTGGAGCGGGAATGTGCAGATGCTTTACAATTTTGATTCGCAACTGAAAGATGGGTTTCCGGAGAGGTTGGCGTTGAGGTTGGGCGTGCAGTATAGGTTGAAAGCAAAGTGAGTTGCCACACCTGCCCGCCTTGCCTGCCGGAAATGTAATTTTAGAGATGAGCGTGTTGGGCAGGCGGGGATTACACAGATTATCACAGATTAGGTTTGAACCGGCGCGCGCTCTGAACTGTTAAACGCTGCCATTCCATCAAACTGGTGCGGAACTAAACAATTTGGAAAAATAAACATACGGTGTGCGTTCGTAGCGTTTACACAACCCCTCTCTGCCCCAGCCTGCCCCGATTTTATTTCGGGGGAGAGGGGCCGGGGGTGAGGCAGAACGCGTTCAGCTTACAACCCTCTCCACCACGAAGCCGCAGCCACCCCGCTTCGATCCAAGGGTGTGAGTAATGTGCTTCGAAGAACGTTTCAGGCGGGCACGCGTCGGAGACGTCGCGCCATACGGACGGTGAGCAGTAAACGGTGAAACAGTGCAGGAGCTGCCTGAGGTGCCAGGTTCTCGAAGGCAGCGGTAAGTGATCAAGATAGGAACAAGTCCGGGATAACAGACGTGCTTGTAAACACTCAGTACTGAATCGTGCTAGGAGCTATACCTCCCCCCTCTCCGCCTCGGAGAGGGGCCGGGGGTGAGGTGAACGCGTTCAGCCCACAACCCTCTTCACCACGAAGCCGCCGACTCCAATTGTCATACTGAAGCAATCCTACACAACATCCCCCCAAAGAAAAAGGTGGCCATCCCGGAACATGTCCGGGACGACCACCTTTTCATTGTATAACCAATTCTACCTTTCAGATCAGAATTAGAGAACGCTGTCTCTACTCGCCTTTACCTTCATCTGAAGGCGCAGACTTCGCTGCCGACATCTTCTCTTTCAAAGCGCTGAGCGCCTCGAGGTCGCCGAGCGTAGACTTCTCGCTCTGCTGGTTGATGTTGGCAATGGTCTTGCCCTTCGATTCAGGCTTGCGCTTCGGAGCGGCCGCCTGTGCGGCGGGCTTCTCTTCGGCAACATCCGCCGACCACATGGCGCGGTGGCTCAGGGCAATCCGGCGATCGTCTTTCGAGAACTCGAGGACTTTGAAGTCCAGAGACTCACCGATTTCCGTCTTGCCGCCGTCCTGCTTGGTGATGTTCTTCGTAGAGCAGAATCCTTCGATGCCGTACTGCAGCTCGACGATCATGCCCTTCTCATTCTTGTTCACCACAGTTCCTTTATGCACAGAGCCTGTCGTGAAGATTGTTTCGAAGGTATCCCAGGGGTTCTGCTCCAGGTGCTTGTGGCTGAGCGCGAGGCGGCGGTTGGCCGCATCCAGCTCGAGCACTTTCACCTCGAGAGTCTCTCCTACCTTCGTGAATTCAGAAGGATGTTTCACCTTCTTCGTCCAGCTCAGGTCAGAGACGTGCACCAGTCCGTCGATACCTTCTTCCAATTCCAGGAACAATCCGAAGTTGGTGAGGTTGCGAACGATGCCCTTGTGGGTCGTGCCGATGGCGTACTTCGTAAGTACCTCCGGACGTGTCCAGGGGTCTTCCGACAGTTGCTTGATTCCGAGTGACATCTTGCGCTCTTCGCGGTCGATGGTCAATACTACAGCTTCAACGATATCGCCAACCTTGATGAAATCCTGGGGATTTCTCAGGTGCTGCGACCAGCTCATTTCGCTCACGTGGATCAGTCCTTCGACGCCAGGCTGCAGCTCGAGGAACGCGCCGTAGTCGGCAACGTTCACGATGCGGCCTTTTACCTTGGAACCGATAACGATTTCTGCGGGGAGAGACTCCCAGGGGTGAGGCGTCAGTTGCTTCATGCCCAGCGAAATGCGCTTCTTGTCTTGATCGAAGTCGAGCACAACGACTTTCACCGTCTGGTCGAGTTTCAATACTTCCTCCGGGTGCGCTACGCGGCCCCAGGAGATATCCGTGATGTGGAGCAAGCCGTCGACACCGCCGAGGTCGATGAACACACCGAAGTTGGTCATGTTCTTGATCACACCTTCCAGCACCTGACCCTTGTCGAGGTTGGTGAGGATAGCGGCCTTCTGCTGCTCGAGGTCTTTCTCGATGAGTACTTTATGCGATACCACAACGTTGTCGTTGGTGTAGTTGATCTTCACCACCTTCACCTCGATGTTCTTGTTGACATAGATGTCAAAGTCGCGGATCGGCTTCACGTCGATCTGTGAGCCGGGCAAGAACGCTTCGATGCCGAATACGTCGACGATCAAGCCACCCTTGGTGCGGCGCTTCACAAATCCTTCGATCACCTGATCTTTGTCGAGGGCGGTCTGTACATATTCCCAGCCCTTCACGAGCTTGGCCTTGCGGCGGGAAAGGACCAGCTGGCCCATGGCGTTCTCACGCTCTTCGATGAACAGATCCACTTCGTCGCCGATCTTCAGGTTCGGCATGTCTTTGAATTCCGCCAGCGGCACGAGGCCGTCCGACTTGAATCCGATATTGAGGATCACGTCGCGGTTGTTGATGCCTACGACAAGTCCTTTTACTACTTCACTGTTGGCTACCGTGGTGACGGTGCCGGAATACAGCTTGTTGAGGTTTTCACGCTCGGCCGACGAATAGCCTTCGCCGAAGCCTTTGCGCTCAAACGCATCCCAGTCAAAGCTCTCGAGAGAGACCGCGGCGGCCACGCTCTTGCGGGCGGTGACATCCTTGATCACACGGTTCAAACCCTCCTCCTCTTCGGCGCGCTTGGCGGCCTTGAAGGCGGCGAGGTCGTCGTTCTCCAGCTCTACTTCTGCCGACTTCACGTCGACGCTGCCTTCAGCGCCTTTTTCCGCCAGGGGCTTCTTGGGAGCCTCTTTCTCAGCACCTTTTTCTTTCTGTCCTTTTGCCATAACTAAAAAGCCCTGGTTACATGCTCCGGGCGGGCCTTCCGGGAGCAAATTTGGTTTATCAATCCAGCCTCCGAACCAACGAAAGCGGCCCCTCGGTTTGGGGGGCCGCAAAGATAGTAAGATTTTGGAATGGCTATTGGGTTTTGGCTCTTGGCTCTTGGTAGAGGACCCAAACTGGGCAGATTTGGGCCATTACACTATGCTAGAACTGTTGGGTATTAGCCATTAGCTGTTGGTAGAAGCCCCAAATTGGCATGTTTTTGAGCCATTACTCCATTGGGCCCATACGACCTGGGCGAATACCATTTCAATCCAGATTACACTGCCAAAAGCCAAAGGCCAACAGCCAACAGCCTCTACTTCTGAAGGTCCTCCACTTTCAAAGTACCCACCGCGTACTCCAGCAGTATCTTCTGGAACACCAGATTGTACTCTGCCCTGGCTTTGTCGGCCTCGGCTTGCACATAGGCCCGGTTGGCGTTGAAGTATTCAACAAAGCTGGTTACACCCAGGTTATAGCGCTCTGTCTCGAACTGAAATGCAAGTTCAGCCGACTTCAGTTGATCGACCGTTACGCTGAACTGCTTTTTCGCGCCTTCGTAGTTACGCACAGACCGGATGACATCATTCTGAATCTGAAATTCCAGGTTCATGCGAGTCAACTGGCTGTTCTCGTACAACTTCTTCTGCTGCACATAAGTCTGCCGGCTCTGGTAGCCATTGAGGATAGGGATATTCAGCTGCAGGCCGTACTGTTTGTACACGTTGTCGGACTTGAACTGCTCGTCGAACGGACGCGTGAGTGAGTCCGGAACATTGTGTTGACGGTTGTAGGCTGATCCGATCTGACCGAAGGCCACCAGGGTTGGCATCAGCGCTCCACGCGACGAAGCCATCCCAAAGCGTTGAGCAGCTTCCTGTTTAACGGCGCGGATGTAATCGCCGCGGTGCAGTTTTGCCTGTTCGGCCAATGCCCTCATGTCGGGTGACGCACTGCCTATTTGGGCAACATCCCAGTTCGGCTGCTCTACATCAAATTCTTCAAAGGGATCGATCAACAACGTCTGCGTAAGCAGGGCTTTGTCGTTGTACAACTGTATCTCCGCCTGCACATAGCGCAGTTCAGCAGCCTTGGTCTGGGCATCCTGGTTATATTCATCTACGGGTGATCGGGCACCCACGGCGGTCTGCTCCTTAACTTGTTCCAGTTGCTTGGAAAGTGCTTCAAAATTTTCCTTTGCGATGCGAAGCAACTCCATGTCCAGCATAACCGTGAGGTATTGGAGCGCAACGGTATTGATGACATCCTGCGTTGTGCGGTTGACGTTATACGCCTGCGCCTCCAGCAGATTCTTGCTTTGTTTCAGGACATTGATGGTCTGGAATCCGCTGAAGAGTGTAATGTTTCCATTCACCGAGCCCGTGACGTTATCGCGGACACCATTGATAACAGCTCCTGCCTGCGGGTTGAATGAGTTACCATCGATCCGGACAGCGCTGGCATTGAGTGAGAGGTTGGGGCCCATGGAGACAATACTGGCTGTCTTCTGCATTTGGCTTATTTCCAGGTTGTTCCTCTGTGTGTTCAGGTTCACACTGTTCTTCATCGCGATGCTTACCGCCTCCTGAAACGTCAGCACTCGCTTCTGGGCGATAACCTCACCGGAAATCCCAACAACCAACAGCCAACCCGCAATCACAATCTTCTTCATCGTACAATTCTGTTTTATCGTATTTTCTCGTCCTTGACCACCGCCCCGTCGGCGATGCGAACCACCCGCTTGCCGCGCATGGCGTTTTCTTCGGAGTGCGTCACCTGAATGATGGTGATGCCCTCGTCGTTCAGTTTTTCAAATATGTCCATGATCTGCTTGCCCTGCTCCGAGTGGAGGTTACCCGTGGGCTCGTCTGCCAGCAGCAATTTCGGCTGGCCGACAATAGCGCGTGCAATACCCACGAGCTGCTGCTGCCCACCGCTGAGCTGTTCGGGGAAGAGGTCTTTCTTCGCCACCATGCTGAAACGGTCCAGCAACTCAGCCACCATACTCTTGCGCTGGCTGGAGCCTATGCCTTTGTATAGTAGCGGCGTCTCAATGTTTTCATACACCGTGAGCTCGTCAATGAGGTGGTAGGCCTGAAAGATGAAGCCGATGTAGTTCTTGTGCATGTCGCTCTTCTGCTTCTCCTTCATCTTGTGCACCGGCTCATCGAAGAAGTAGTACTCCCCGGCCGACGGCTCGTCGAGCATGCCGATGATATTCATCAGGGAGGACTTCCCCGATCCGCTGGGCCCCATAATGGTCAAAAACTCCCCCTGCCCGACCTGGAGGTCGATCCCCTTAAGGATGAATGTGCGCTGGAACCGGGAATCTACATACTTGTCAATGTCTTGGAGCTTGATCATGGGTTTTGCTGGGGGTTACTTGCCAATAATGATGCCATGGGCATTACGTAGGATTAGACGGTAGATTTCAGGAATGGTTGCAAAATATACGTCCGCGATTGAAAAAAGGTGTCCGGAAACGGGCGGGGGGTGTATGTTGACTGGCTCCCCTCGAAGGGTTTCCTGCAGATTGGCGCAGATTGAATACACGCAGATTTACGCTGATCTTCTCTCTGTATTAATCTGCGATAATCTGCGGTGTTAAATCAGCGGCAATCTGCGCCCGCCTGCCTGACCAGTCGGATAGATTGATCATGGTTTATACCAGGCGGTCGGGCAGGGGAAATGCATTCATCTGCGTGTATTTAATCAGCGGAAATCTGCGGGAACTGCATTCCTGCCTCTCAAAAAAGCACTGGCCTCAAAATCACATCCACCCTCCTATTCATCACCCTTCCGAGTTGCGAGGAATTATCATACACGGGATTCTCCAGTCCCCAGTCTTTGATGTGAATCAGTTTGTCGGGGATATCATTTTGGATGAGCAATTGAAAGACGGACTCGCTGCGCATGCGGGAGAGCCATTCGTTGAAGCGGCGGCCGCCGACGGGGTCGGTGTGGCTGATGAGCTGGATTTCGTATTTGTCGAGGAGGCTGGGGATGGAGTCGAGCCAGTGGGCCAGATCGGCCGCCTGGAATTCGTCGATGTAATAACTGCCACCATCAAAATAGATGCTCTTCCGGATCTCGTCCTGCTGGGCGACGACGGGCGGGGCCGCCAATAGCAAAATAAACAGGAGGCGAAGCATACTACTAAAATACGTAGAAATGAGATGGATGGATGTGCGGGTAAGGATTATGATCAGGAAGTTCAATTTTCCCATCTTTAAGGCATGAAAAACCTACTAGCTTTCCTGGTCATGCTCCCCCTCCTTTCGTCAGCGCAAGAGGAGAAAAAGGTGATGGAACCTATTCATTTACTTTTCGAGGCCATGAAGACGAGCGACAGTACCTCCCTTCGCCGCGCGTTCCATCCGGATGCCGTCCTCTTCACAGTCACCAAGGACCAAAAAACGAATCAGCCCGCCTTGCGCAAGGAGACGCTGGCCGCCTTTGTGAAATCTGTCGGCACGCCGCACAAGGATGTCTACAACGAACTGATCTGGGGCGAGAAAGTTCTCATCGACGGCGACTTCGCCCAGGTGTGGGTCGACTATGCCTTCTATCTGAATACCACCTTCAACCACTGCGGCGTCGACGCGTTCCAGCTCATCCGCAATACGGAAGGCCAATGGCTGATCTACGGACTTTCGGATACGCGGAGGAAGGTGGGGTGCGAGGTGCCGGCGGAGGTTCAGGGGAGATTGAAATAGCAGCGCTGGAACAGCTGTTGGCTTTTGATAGTGTCTCCCGGCTTTGATTTACTCCCTACGTAGCCATTCGCTGCCAATAGCTAACAACCAATAGCCAATAGCTATTCACCAACTTTGTATAAATTTGACACTCATGCACCGACTACTCATCTTCCTGCTGCTGATCATCATCCTCCCCGCTTCGGCCTCGCCTGTCGATAGCCTGGAGCTCCTCCTCAAAACAGCACAGGGAGCCGATAAGGTGAAGGTGATGAACGAGCTGTTCAGGGCCTACATCACCTCCGATCCGGTCAAAGCAGTGGAGTACACGCGTGCGGCGCTGGCGCTGGCTGAACTGGTCGCTGATGAAAAGGGACAAGCTGCCTGCTACAACAATCTCGGTGTCGCCTATCGCAACCAGGGAGCCCTGGATGTGGCGCTGGCCAATTACATGAAGTCATTGGACATCTACACCAAGCTTCAGCACGCCGACGGGATTTCCACCACCAAGAACAACATCGCGACGATCTATTCGATGAAGAAGAACTATGCCCAAGCGCTCACCTATTTCGAGCAGTCGCACCAGGGCTTCGTTGCCCTGGGCACAACGGATAAGATTATCGGCTCGATGAATAACCTGGGTAATCTGCACAGCGACCTGCAGATGTATGACAAGGCCATCACCTACTATACCGACGCTTATGCCATGGCGCAGAAGTCAGGGACCGAGTTCGCCGATCCCCTGACCAACATTGGCAGTCTGTACTACCGGCAGGGTAACTTCCAGCGTGCTGCGGAATACTACGAGCGTGCCATGGTGATCGTACGAAAGCAAAATGACCGCGCCGGTGAGTTGTCCATTCTTGCCAACATGGGCGAACTCTTTGAGAAGGCAGCCCAGCCCGACAAAGCACAAAAGTATTTGGATGAAGCGCTGGCCCTCGCGGCCGAACTGGACGCGCATTACATCGTACCGCAGATTCTCAAAAGCATGGCCGCCAATTACGCCCGTCAGAACAAGATGAAGGAGGCCTATGAGACGCTGCTGAAATACGACGGCGCCAAAGAAAAGATTTTCGGTGAAGAGTCCAGCCGCCGCATCGCGCAAATGGACGTGGCCATGGACCTGAAAGCGAAGGAAGAGGAAATCCAGACACTGCACCTCAGCGACCAGAACAAGTCACTGCGGCTGCGCAACGCACAGATCATCATCGTGGCCGGCGTCATGACCATCATTACGGGCATCGCGGTATTCAACCTGATGTTCTCCCGCCGCAAGAAGAAGAAAGTTGCATGATTACCCGTACCGAAGCCCGCGCCATTTTACAATCCATGACCCAAAGCGCAAGCCTTCTTCGGCATATGCGCACGGTTGAGTTGGTCATGGAGGCCTACGCCCATAAGCTGGGGGAAGACCCAGAAACCTGGGCTGTTGCCGGCTTGCTCCACGATGCGGATTATGAAGCCTTCCCCGACCAGCATCCCAACGTGATCGTGACCAAACTCCGGGAGTCCGGCAATGACGCCATCGCGCATGCCATATCGGCCCACTATACCAAATGGGGTATCTCCTACGACACGCTACTAGACAAAGGTCTGCTTGCATGCGATGAACTTACCGGATTTATCGTGGCCTGTGCGCAGGTCCGTCCGGAAGGGATCAGCACCCTAGAGGCGAAGTCGGTGATTAAGAAACTGAAGGACAAGGGCTTCGCGGCAAAGGTCGACCGGGAGGAAGTGTACAAGGGCGCGGAATTGTTCGGGGTTGAACTCCAGGACCATATCGGCTTTATCCTAGAGGTCCTGAAACAAAACAAGGCCGAGCTGGGCATCTGACAACATTTAGGAACATTGTTTGGCACGAATGCCGGGGAACCCTTACATTTGAATTCGTTAACCAGAAACCTATGATCGACCAAGTTGTTGGAAATGGAGCAAACCTGTTTATCCTGATCGTGGCCATCCTCATTGGCTTCGTGAATGCCCTCGCCTACGTGGATATGCAGAAGGTGAAGAAGGAAGAAGAACAGGCAGGAAAAGATCATTAAGTCGCAAGACTCCCTAAAATACAAAACCCTCTTTCGAGGGTTTTTTTATGTGTGGCCGGGTGATCTAGTGACCTGATCCGTTGCCGTTCGATTCCGGATACGGTGATTTGTAGACACTCTGATATTCTGCCCACTTCATCTTCTTGAAATGGTCTTCACCGATGAAGGATATGATGCGGTGGAACTCCGGGGCCTTCTGATAGCCGGGCAACGGCTGAATCATACGGAACTCCTCGTCCAAAAATACGACGGTGGGGTAAGAAAGCTGGTTATTCAACAGCGCTGCCGCCAACTCGTGAACACCCTTATTGCCCGAAGGGATAAATTTGAATGTCCGGCCGGCGAATTCGATATCCTTGGTCTGCTCGGCGTCGAACTTTACAGGATAGAATTTCTCGTTCAGCATCTTGGCCACCTCAGGCTCGCTAAACGTATTTTTATCCATGACCTTGCACCATCCGCACCAGTCGGTGTAGACGTCGACAAAGATCTTGCGCTTCTCCGTCTTGGATTTTTCGAGAGCCTCTTCAAAGCTCATCCACTTCACCGGGCTGGTAGCCGTTTCCTGCGCCAGCGCGGAAAGGGTGAGTGATGCCAGAAAAACAAGTACTGTAAATTTCTTCATGCCATTGGGTAATTATACCCCTGTTGCTTCAACAAATGTACTGAGAAAATAGGTTCCACGGTCTTGAATATTCCCGGACTTTGAAGGGTAACCATAGGCTGAATCAGGGGTATTACTGTACGGAAAAACGCGGCAACCTGTACGAGTTTGAACACCCGACCACTGGAATTGGGCTATTTTGAAGGATTTTTGAATTGGTACTTGCTTTGCAAAAGGACTCACATCGTATGAAAACGTACCCCGACCGTTTATGGCTTGTCCTCCTGGGCGTCGCCGTCGCCATCCTGGTGATGCTGACGACCATCTTCTGGACACCCACCCAGGCGCGTTCGGGCGCTACCATGAACCCTTCCAAGCCAACGGCCCAGTCAGTGGCACCTCGCATCGGCAACGAATTGGTAAAATTCTTCCGCAAGTCATCGCTCGGATCGCCAGTCCGCCAATAACCAAACGAAGTAACGACAGCACTAAGCCTAGCGATAGGCGTAGTAATGCAGCACGGTTTCCAATGCCCGCATGATCGCCTTGTTGATCGGATAAAAATCTCTCGCCAGCTCATTGTCAATGGCGGACAGCTGCAGGTAATACTGATTCATTACCGGAACGGAAAGCCCCTGCGCAATCTTCTGTTCCGCCTCCTGAAATGCACCTCCCTGTTCCGTCTTGATGATGGTACAGGTAACCAGTTCCTTTTGTCCGTATTTGTTGGTGCGCGCAGAATACCCAAACAACCGGCAGATCAACCCTCGGTGCTTGTACTCCGAGCACAACCCCGCCGCTGTAGCCGTCGGATTGAGGATATGACAAATGGAGGAGTCTGAAGTCTTTAGCCGATCGTACCATGTGTCTGCATTTCCCTGCTTGTAGAGGTGCAGGGCGAACGGAAGGAATTCCAGCGCTGTAGCTTCGATGTCGGCCTTGAAGCAGCACTTGCCGCATCCCCAGCCACAGTGCAGCGAGGTAGCCGACTGGAACGCACTGATCTCGGCGTCCAGCTTTTCAAACAGTACCTCGACCTGCGCGGCGAGTTGGGGTAGGTCCATGGGGTAAAGATAGGGACCGCTGACGGTCATCGGGTTCCCTGCATTCGGTTATTTCACGGAGTTACACGGAGGCAGCACGGAGGGGCACGGAGAAATACAAATGCATTTCCTCCGTGAAACCTCCGTGACCTCCGTGTTACTTGAATTTTTGCCGAGAATACGTCAATGAAACCAGTCCGGTCTCGTAGGCTTGGACGTTGGTGAGTTCTAATTTCTTCCGCTCACGCAGTTGCTGAAAGAGCAACTTTCCGGAGCCCAGCAAAATGGGGTGGATGGAAAGCCACAGCTCATCGACGAGATCCTCATTCAGGAAGGCCGTAGTCAATGCAGCGCCGCCGAACAGCCAGATGTCTTGGCCGGGGGCTTGCTTAAGCTTCGCTACTTCCGTTATCAGATCTCCTGAAACCAGATTGGTATCTTTGGCATCGACTGCCTTCATGGTGTTGGAGAACACGTACGTGGTAATGCCTGTCCACGGACTCTCCCCACCCATCGACTGGGCGAGCTCGAAGGACTTCCGGCCCATGAAGATCGTATCGATCCTCTTCATAAATTCCGACATGCCGTAGTCCTGATCGGTGAAGCACCAATCATACTCTCCGTTGGGTCCCTCAATATAGCCATCAAGGGAAACAGCAAGTCCAAGGACTACTTTTCTCATACCTGTTGATGCTTATACACTTCCTCCATTGACTCCGGTATTGCGTCCTCCAACTCGCGGCAATAGAAGCCATGGTTGACGAGCAGCCGCTCAAGTAAGGCGGCATCCACCGGCGTGGTGACCCTCAGGATCCTGTCACAGTCAACCAAATCAAAATTCCATCCCGAAGGCCCCACCAGGGCATTCAGGGAGGGCGCCAATTGCCGTGCCTGCATCACGGAATCGACGGAGGTGGCGAATACCAGTACATTCATCATGAGCGAATAAACGAAGGCATGCTGACAGCCCTATGTCAGCAGGGCCACTGCCGACAAGAATTTATTGCTGGATTTTTTCGTCAGCAGGTGCTTGTGACTCCTTCGCCAGCATGAGCCTTCGCTTCCTGGCCACGCGACCATGAAAACCGGCGACGTCGGGTAGTTCCATGGGGTAAAGATAGTGAGGCTGCGGTCATGGCGTTACCTGCATTCAGGCTATAACCAGGCTATTACACAGAGTTGCACAGAGGCAGCACAGAGGGGCACAGAGAATACAGGAAATACAATTTGCAATTTCTCTGCGTACCTCTGCGAGACCTCTGTGTTCTCTGCGTTACTTGCATTCAAGCTAAAGCCTTGACAGCATCAACAGCCCTGTTGATATCGTCTTTCGTGTTGTAAATATTCGGCGACAGCCTCACACCCATCGTGGCCGCACCGGCAATGCCATACTTTGTGTAGAGCGATTGGTAAATGTCTTGTGAGTTCTTTCCCGGAATGGTGAAGATGGTAATCCCGCCGCTTAACTCAGAAGTCAGCGGCGTGATGAAAGCTGCCTGAGGGACTTTGGCCCGCAACTGTTCTTTAAGATAGCTGTTGAGACCCCGCACCCGCGTCTCGATGTTTCGCTTTCCGATGATGCCGTGATAATCAATGATTTCAGGCACAGCAGCCGGAGTGGATTCGTTTCGCTGTCCCACAATACAATAGCGGTCATCGACCGAAGTTTGCGTTTCATTCCAGCCAGCACTGATGATCAGTGGCCAAATACGGTCCATGGATTCCTTGCGGATATAGACTACGCCGTTCTCCAAAGGACCCATCAGCCACTTGTGCGTACTGCCGCTATAGAAATCACAACCCAGCTCACGAAGGTTCAGGTCACAAAAACCAAACGACTGCGCACCGTCGACCAGCGTCAGAATGTTGCGCGAACGGGCCATGGCACAAAGCTCTTTGGCCGGCAAGGCAATGCCACTCACGTTACTGATGTGCGAGAATGCGATGAGTCGCGTTTTGGGCGTGATGGCCTTTTGGAAAGGTTGGATCAGGTCATCGATGGACTTTGGCGAGGCCGGAAGGCTGATCTTTTTGACGGTAAACCCCAACCGCTTGGCCCTGTACTCCCAGGCCACAAGGTTGCTGGGATGATTTTGCTCCCAGAGAATCACCTCGTCACCGGCCTTGAAATCCAAACCATTCACGATGATGTTGTTGCTCTCGGAGGTGTTGCGCGTAATGCCAACCTCATCTTTGGAGACACCGAGATAAGCAGCTAGTTTCTCCAGGGCCACCGGTCTGATCTTGTCGAACTTGTCCCTGAACTGAAACGAGA
Organism: uncultured Ohtaekwangia sp.; assembly: GCA_964392375.1. Classification (GTDB taxonomy): domain Bacteria; phylum Bacteroidota; class Bacteroidia; order Cytophagales; family Cyclobacteriaceae; genus ELB16-189. The sequence goes on from CAYMPU010000086.1 coordinate 28,671, forward strand.
CATCCTTGCCGAGATCGCTTAGTGTGGCCTGCACCGACTGCGTGATGGCATAGGGTGCAGGGCAAAGGTTCGCCGCGTTCATCATCACCAGATTATCGGGTACGGCAAACTGGCGCTTCACCATCTGCCAGTAGCCTTCATCGTCGATATCCGATGGAGGCGCTACCTCGGGGTGAGATTCACCCGCTGCCATGGTCATCGAAGGCAGGACCATCGTTGCGGCGGTGCCGGCCATCAATTTCTTCAGGAAGTCACGGCGGTCATTGGTCGGGTAGAATGTGTTCTTCATGCTGGGTGGTTGAGTACGAATATAATCAGGAAAACACATCCTTGTGGGAATAGTGTTCACGGAGGTTCTCTATCCTTAGGGCAATGGCCTCTTTCAATTCCGCAGGCGCCTCCACTTCCACTGCCGTTCCAAACATCAGCATCCAGCCTGCCATGGCGTCGATGTTGTCCATCATGAACTCGGCACGTATGTGATTACCCAGGTCGACCTGACTAACACTGCCATAAAGTGGTCTTCCCTTGAGTGCCATTTTGTCGAACACGGCAATGACGCGAGCCAATGGCCGGCCGGAGTGCATCATGGTCTGAAAATATTCCTTGAGCGAAATCAACGCATGTCCGGCGAACGACTGCTCCGTATTGACCAACGCCTTGATCCGATCGGAACGAAAGTCGCGATACTCTTTGCGCAGGCGGCACCACCCAATGAGGTGCCAGGCCATGGCATAGTATGACACACCCAACGGCTCAACTTCCCGCTCCGTGCACAACCCGTCTGAATTGGTATAGGTGATCCTGAGAACGTGCATCTTGGCCAGAGCGCGTTGAATGGACGTCATGAAGTGATCAGGAAATTCACTTGAAGCCTCCTCCTTCCGCGATCGCAAAAATACTTTTATGTGTTCGTCAAGATGCTGGAGGCGATCCTTTTCATCCTCATTCAGCACGGACTTGATCTTGTGCAGCGCGGATTCATACGCCTGGCGCACCGACTTGTCGGCCATCTTCTCCACCAGCTTGCCCGCCAGTAACAATGCTCCGGCTTCATCCTGGGTGAACATCACCGGTGGCAGGTGGTAACCGTCTACAATGAAGTATCCTGTGCCCGCCTCGGAGCCGATGGGTACGCCGGCCTCCATCAGCGCCTTGACATCGCGGTAAACGGTGCGCGTGCTGATTTCAAACCGCTCCGCAATCTCCTCCGCCTTCACAATCTTCTGGGATTGCAAATGAATGAGGATCGCGGTAAGTCGGTCGATACGATTCATGGCTCAACAACAATATGGACCCGGAGCTTTCTCCTACCAGAACTTCACATACAATGCAGCAAGGATCATGAGGATGGCAATGATGAGAATCTTCGATGCCGCATTCAACTTGAACATTTCCTTATCCAATTCAAACGCCTTCGGATTCACTTTCGGACCAGCAAGGCTCATGACCACCATAACCGCAACCGTGAAGAAGAAAGACAATGCCATGACCAGCAAGAAGGGAATCTCGTAGGCACCTTGTCCATTCGGGTAGGCGGTATAAAGCCAGGTATCGTTGCCGAACCAGGCTGGAGCATAATTATTAAACACAACAGAAAGGATGAAGCCTGTGAACACGCCGGCGATCGCTGCCGAGCCTGTCGTGCGCGGCCAGAACATGCCGAGGATGAACATCGCGAATACACCCGGGCTGATATATCCCGTATACTTCTGGATGTACGTGAAGCCTCCTACCCCGCCGATGCCGAGCAAGTCGGACCACGTGAAGAAGATCGCAATGATCATGGCCACGAAGACGGTGATGCGACCGATCCACACCAGCTGGCGTTCGCTGGCGCCGGTATTGAAATACTTGCGATAGATGTCCAGGGTGAAGATTGTAGAAATGCTATTGGCCTTGCCGGCGAGGGAAGCTACAATGGCTGCTGTAAGTGCAGCGACGGAAAGTCCCTTTAATCCGGCCGGGAGAAAGCTAAGTATTGCCGAATAGGCGCCATCCTTGGCGGTAAGTTCCGGCAAGTCGCCATTGCGCGCCAACACGAAAGCCGCGATGCCGGGAAGCATGACGATCACGGGCATCAGCAACTTCAGGAGTGCGGCAAATAAAATGCCTGTGCGCGCCGTGTTCAGATTTGCACCGAGTGCGCGCTGCGTGATGTATTGATTGCATCCCCAATAGTTGAGGTTGACGATCCACTGTCCCGCGACATACATGAGGATGCCGGGCATGATCAGGTACTTGTTAATGTCTTCTTGTGAAGTCTCCGGTCCCGGCTTATCGAAGATCATGTGAAAATGTTCCGGCGCCTTTTCCATGAGCATCTGAAAACCGGCGATAGCGCCTTCTTGCCCGAAACTACCGGCCACGATCGTCAGGGCGAAATAGGTTGTCGCCAAACCGCCCACAATAAGAACCGCCACCTGGATGACATCGGTGTAGCCGATCACTTTCATGCCACCGAGGGTGATGAACAGCGCGAAGCCAGCGAGGCAAAGCAGAATGAGGTGAAGGGAATCGCCGCCTACCAAACCGTTGATGGCTACGGATCCGAGATATAGGATGGAGGTCAGGTTGACGAACACATACAGGAACAGCCAGAAAATGGCCATGATCAACGCTGCACCTTCATTATACCGACGTGTCAGAAACTGCGGCATGGTGTAGATGTGGTTCTTCAGGTACACCGGCATGAAGTACACGGCGATGATGATGAGTGAAACCGCGGCGATCCATTCATACGCTGAGATGGCAATCCCGACGAAGAACCCCTCGCCGCTCATGCCGATGAATTGTTCGGCTGAAATATTGGAAGCGATCAGCGAAGCGCCGATAGCCCACCAGGTCAGGGAGCCTTCCGCCAGGAAGAACGCTTTCGAGTCCAACTCCTGCTTCTTCTTTTGATTATAAATCCAATAGCCATAGCCTGCTACGATAGCGAAGTAGGTAGTGAAGACAACATAATCCAGAGCTTGCATGCGTGGGTTTCGGTTACCGGGTGATCAAATGTGTTCCCTGCGAAAGGACTACGGAATGGAATCCCGCAGCCGTCTTAAAGGAAGTGAAATATTCTCTTGATATCAATTCTTTAAATGCGACGATGGAGTCTGGCCGAACAAGATTGATGGTACAACCGCCAAAGCCGCCGCCCATCAGTCGGGAGCCAAGGACAACATCGGGATGTCCGGCAGCCGCCTTTACCAGTACGTCAAGTTCCTGACAGCTGACCTCATAGGCATCACGGAGTCCTTCGTGAGTTTGGAACATCAATTTTCCTACAGCCTGCAAATCACCCGACTTCAGGAAACCTGCAGCCCGGCGTGTGCGGTCAATTTCTTCAATGATGAATCGACAGCGCGTATATACTTCAGGGCGGAGCTTGTATTTCATTTGTTCCAATTGATCCAGTGAAGCATCACGCAGGCTCTTGATCTCCGGAAACTGCTTCTGCAACATTGCGACACCCTCCTCACAGGCGGCACGGCGGTCATTGTACGCGCTGGAGGCGAGTGAGTGCTTCACATGGGTGTCCACCAGGATGATCGCGCAATCAGCAGATGGAAAAGGAACGGCCTCATGCGTCGACGTGCGACAATCCAGCAACAGCAAAGCATCCTTTTCACCGAAAAGTGATGCGTACTGGTCCATCAGCCCACACATGACACCGGCATACTTGTGTTCTGAATACTGGGCGATCAGTGCCAGCTCCAGTCGCGACAACTTTGCCTGGAAGAGTTCGTTGAGCGCAAAAGCAAATCCGCAGCACAACGCTGCCGACGAAGACAAGCCAGCACCTGAAGGAATGGTCCCACCAAAAACACAGTCCATTCCTGTAATGCCGATACCGCGTTCACGAAACCCTGCCATCACACCCATGAAATAGCTTACCCAGCTTCCACCGGGCTTGAGATCTGTGAGTGCGAATGAGGCTGACTCCCGAACGTCGTTTGCATAGAGATTGCAACGATCAGAGCCATTGGCGGCGACGGCAAAGATGAGATGCTTGTCAATGGCCCCCGGCAGCACCAAGCCGCTGTTATAATCAACGTGCTCACCAATCAGGTTGATCCTGCCCGGCGCCACCACGAGGAGCGGTTTGCCCGAGAATCGGGTATTGAACTCCGAATGAATCTTAGGGACCAGATCTGTCATTCACAAGTTTAGCAAGATTACCTGACTGACCAAAAGCGGACACCTGCATTCAATAGTGGACAATGGACTATGCCTATTTGAGTGATTAAGGCCGTATTGGCATTGGTACATCCTTTGCAAACTCCGGGTATGCTTAAAAACTCCATCCTTCTCTGGCTGCGCCACTTCCGGCGTCAAAAGCTGTTCTCCGCCATTAACCTGCTCGGTCTTACGGTAAGTATGACGAGTACCATACTCATCTACTTGTATGTCGATCACGAATTCAGTTACGACAGGTTTCACACTGCCTCTGAGAGGATTTTCCGCATCAACCAGACATTCATTTGGGGCGAGGGAGACAACCATCAGTTTGCATCGACCGGACCGGGCGTAGCAACCGCATTGCGCCAGGAGCTGCCGGAAGTCGAACTGATGACAAGCCTGCACACGCCTGGCAGCATGGTGCTTTCCTACACCAACGCCAACCAGGAAGTGATTTCCTTTGAAGAGGAAAAGGTGCTCGCCGCGGACTCCAACTTCTTCACGATGTTCAATTTCCCGGTTGTTTATGGTCAACAGGACAACGCATTGAAGCAAGCGCAGACGATGGTGATGACGGAATCGACGGCGAGAAAATATTTTGGTGCCGGGAACCCTGTCGGCAAGTTGGTACGGGCAGGTACCGGCGAAAATCAACGCACGTTTGAAATCACGGCAGTGGTCAAAGACGTACCTAACAACTCCTACATCACTTTCGATGTGCTCACGTCCATGGCCACCTACCCTCAGGTTGAGCGCATGAATTGGAGCTGGGTGTGGACACAGTTGGAGACTTACATTCGCGTTGCCGAACATACCGACATCGCGCAGACAAAGGAAAAACTGAAGGCGATTCCCAGCAAACATGCAGAAGCAACGCTCAACCGGGTCATGAACACGACCTGGGATGAGTACATCAAGTCAGGAAAGAAGTGGGAGCTCTTTCTCCAGCCGCTTACCGCCATCCACTTGCCCGAAGAGCGGGTGTACAACCGGGTGAGCGATTCCGGCAACATCATGATTATTTACTCGCTCATCGGCGCAGCCATTTTCATTGTGCTGCTGTCGTGCATCAATTTCATGAACCTGTCGACGGCCCAATTCATCCGGCGAATCAAGGAGGCCAGTATCCGCAAGATCCTCGGACTCAACCGTGCTGAACTGAGTCTACACTATCTGATGGAAGCAACGGCTTATTGCGTCATCGCTTTGATCATGGCCATCGCCTTAACGCAAGCCCTACTCCCGGCCTTTAATACGATGACCGGAAAACTACTGACGATGCCATGGTTCACCAACCCCACCCTTTTGCTTGCCCTCGGGGCGATGCTCGTCATCATGGTCCTGGGTTCCGGGATTTATCCAGCCATCTTTCTCAGTGCGTTTCGTCCCGCTGAAGCGATCAAGGGTAAAGTAAAATCCGGGAGCGATGGAAAAACCTTCCGCAACGGACTCGTGATCTTTCAGTTTGCCATTTCCATCATGCTGGTCATTTGTACCGCGGTGGTGGTCGAGCAACTCAACTATGTTTCTGAGAAGGATCTGGGATTTGATCGTGAGAATCTCATGGTCATCAAACGGGTAGAAGCACTCACCAATGAAGAGTCACTGGTGCAGGCGGCAAAGACGGTACCGGGTGTTATGGATGCCACCTGGTGCACCTCGCTTCCGCCCACCGTCTGGGGAGGCGACAAATTCACTGCAGAAGGGATGGGCAAGGAAACCTTCTCGCTCAACTACACGACAGCTGACGAACAGTTTGTCCCTACCCTTGGCATCGAAATGAAACTCGGCCGCAATTTTTCCAAGGACACTCCTGGCGATGTTGACCGTGCGATCGTCAACGAAGCTACTTTGCGACGCCTTGGTTGGCCCGTTGATGAAACCTCACTTGGCAAGAAGATTCAATTGCCCGGCGCCGATTTCAGTTTTGAGATTGTAGGGGTTGTGGGAGACTTTAACTATTGGTCCCTGGACAATGCCATTGAGCCTATGGCCATCTTCCATATTGGAAAAACGAATATCATGGGTGTAGGTGAAAAACAATTCATTGCCTTACGCATCGCTCCGCAGGACAGCAAAGCCTGGGAAGCGACAATCGCGTCCCTAAACCAAGTCTGGAAGCAGCACGCAGGCGATATGCCATTCCAATACTCGTTTGTCGACGACACCTTCGCTCAGACCTTCAAGACCCAGCAGCAGTTCAGCAACGCATTGACCATCCTGGCAACGCTGGCCATTATTATTGCCAGTCTCGGCCTGCTGGCCATGATCGTTTATACACTCGAGCAGCGAACCAAAGAGATCGGCATCCGCAAAGTCGCAGGCGCTTCCGTGTTGAACATTCTCACCCTGATTGCTTCGGGTTACACACGTCTGATCATCGTTGCCTTCCTCATTGGCGCACCAGCAGCCTATTGGCTCATGAATATGTGGCTGCAAGATTTCGCCTTCCGCATCACACCCTCCTTGTGGATGTTTGTTGCCGTTGGAGCCTTTACCCTGCTGATCGCCATGGCGATTACTTCCTATCACTCGGTTAAGGCAGCGATGATGAATCCGGTGGATGTGCTGAAGGACGAATAGGAAGAGGCTGTTGGTTGTTTGCTATTGGGTATTGGCAGAACTTCCAATGGGTTGGAGAATCCGGCATATTTGATTGCGCTGCCAATAGCCAAAGGCCAATAGCCAACAACTACTGGATCGGAGCTTACGCCTTACGTCCACCAACCACACTCCATCCAAAACTCCCCACCACAATCAACAACAACGCCCACGATGTCGCCAGCGTAATCTTGTTTCCAACTACATAGGGTTTTGGTTCAAAGCGCATTTCAACCTTGGCATTCCCGGCTGGGACTTCCACCGCCCTTAGGACGTAGTCGGCACGCAGCAGCGGGACTTCCTTGTCGTTGACGAAGGCGTGCCATCCTTTCGGGTAGTAGATTTCGGAGAACACGACCAGCCCACCGGTAGCCGACTGCGTCTCATACTTCATCACGCTGGGCTTTTGGTCAACGAGCGTTACCGAAGATGTACTGTCTGCCTGTATAGGCGATTGCAGTTTGAATTTAGAGCCATCGATTACCCCGGTCCATCGGGTGTTCACCTCTCCTACCGCCTGAATTTCTTCGGCCGGAGAGTTGACCATTCTGACGTCACGAACAAACCACGCCGGGCCATTGGCCGACCGGTTGGGGATGATGTTGGCAGCGTCAGCACCATACATGATGTACTTGATGTTGAGCATATTCAGTACACCGAGATCATCAAAGCTCGCCGTACCAGCGCGAAGGCCGGCAATCAGCTCCTGCGTCTCTTTGGAAATGCAGGAATCGTATAAATCCTGATAACGGCGGAGCTTCGCGCCGTGATAGCCACCGATGGAGTTATGATAGTACGATGCCGTCGCGTCACCAAAGGAACCCTGAAGGTCATAGACTCGGTAGTAACTCTTGTCTGCAAGTATGGCCTGATTGGCTTCGGTGATGGCGAAGGCAGCAGAACGCTTGCGCTGGAAATTATCCTTGGAGAGATAGCGCTTGTCCACGATGGGAAGATCGAGCAACAGCAATACCAGGACGACCAGGGCCACAACATACTCCTTGATCCACTTCTTGACGGCAGCAAAGATGACCCCGCCCGCGATCAGGCAAAACCAAAAGGAACGCCACGCATCGCTTTGCAGCAAGTCCATGCGGTCACTGCGCAATGCGGTGCGAAACCACACCGGCAACTCCAGGTCTGAAGTTTTTAGGAAGGAACCAAAGCCACCAGTGACGGCTATCAGCAGGCAGAAGCCGGGAACGGCGAGCGCCCAGAGAAGTTTGTTCTGTAACTGCTTGTTCCATTCAAGACCCAGTAATTTCTCCAACCCCATCAACCCCAGCAACGGCATGGCGAAAAGTATGATGATCAGCGCAAAGGTGACCGACCGGAACTTGTTGTAGGCGGGGAAATAGTCAAAGAGGAAGTAATTCAATGAGGCAAAGTTGCTACCCCAGCTGAGCATGATGCTGATGGCTGCCAGTGACCCAAGCCACCAGACGTACTTCTTATCGGCGAATAGCATCCCGATAACAAACAGGAAGCAGATGACAGCACCTGCATAGTACGGCACGGCGAGTCGCTGCGGTCCCCAATATGCTGATGTAAACGGTGCGAGCTGGTTGGCCACTTCATTGTTGCCGGAATTGACCAACGCTTTATAGGATTCACTTTGCTCATTGTAAAAGAGATAGTCGGCACTGCTGCCACCGAGGTAGTTGGGGATGAGCAACGTAAAGGGCTCGGTGATGGCATTGCTGAACTCGAAGGCATAGGTTTTGCTCAATCCCTCTTCTGCGGCAACCTTCCCTCCTGTCAATTCCGAAGGTCCGCGTATGGAATAACGGCTGTACTCGGTGATCGCCCAAAACTGACCGAAGAACGTTCCGGCAGCGATCACCACCGCTGGAACGAGCACGCCGATGTTCTTAAAGAAATCTGAAAGTTTCTTTTCGCGTACAGCAAGAATCAGTTGCATCAGTCCATAGCCTGCGACAATCATCATCAGGTAATAGGTGATCTGAAGGTGGTTCTCACGCAGATGGAAAGCCATGCCCGCGGCTGTCACAGCAAACCCAAGCAGGCGTTTACCAGAGAAAGCGAGATGAATTCCCGCCATTACCAATGGCATGAAAGCAATGGCGCCGATGCGTGCATTGTGCCCGGCCGAGAGTCCAACAATCATATACGATGACAGGCCGAACGCCAATGCCCCCGTCATGGCCAGATAGGGCCGGACGCGGAAGACGAGGAGCATGATGTAGTAACTGATGAAGGCGAGGAAGATATTCGATGTAGGGTGAGGCAAGAACAGCGACATCACTTTCTTCATGCCCACCACGACGCCATCGCTCCATTGCAGATTGACCAGGTAAGCCGGCATCCCGCTGAACATCGCTCCGGCCCACAAGCCCTCCTCGCCGGTTGCATCCCGGTAATCGCGGAGCGCCTTGCTGGACCCCAGGTGCTGTTGAATGTCATGCTGGTTCAGCGCCTTATTCTCGAAAAAGATGGGGCTGAAGAAGATGATGGTCACCAGAAAGAACAGAACAACGCCAAGTGCGTGAGGCAGTATGTCGCGGGTGAAGTTGAGTTTCATGACAAGGATTTGGCCTGCAAAATAGCAAGGAATGTCGAATTAGTTGCCGGTTGGCTGAATCCACGGCCGAGGCAGATCTTGGATATAACGCACTGGAAAATGGCCACTATCCCCCATGTGACAAAATTATTTTTCTAACGATTAAACCTTTCACAGCGGGTAACATCCAAGAGAGTCAGCTCAAAACCCGAGAAATAAGATTCTTCTGAAATCTTTCTCCTTGCATTAAACCTGCATGTGTGCGGTCTATCTAAACCGCAAAAACAAACCAACTATGAAAACGAATGATGTTCGACACAGCAAAGGATTTCTTGCGCTGCTGTTCCTGGTGATGCTGAGCATTGCATCATGCACCAACAACGACACAGCCTCCGACTTTTCTCCTGAGGATTCGGAAGATGCCACTACCAACATGGTCGATGACTTCTCCAACGATGATGCCGAAGACATCGGCATGACGGCGCATGGCAGCGAGTCCGCGCAGGGTGGAAAGATTGCCGACAACGATGAACGCTTTCAGTGTGCCACGGTCACCCGTACCGGCGACAAAGCAGCAGGAACCATCCGCATCGACTTTGGCGACGGCTGCAAAGACCGTCGTGGACGCATCCGCCGCGGCGTGATTGCCATCGCGTATGTGGGCGAATGGAAAGCCCCGGGATCAACCTGGACCATGACCTTTGAAGACTATTTTGTCAATGACGTTAACCTGACGGGCACACGCAACGTGGTCAACATCACGACGGACACTACCCGGCTGAGATTCAAGATCGATCTGGAAGATGGCACCGCCGTATGGCCTGATGGCCGCATCGCCCGTCGCCGCATGCATCACATCCGCGAACACGAGCGCAATACCAGCAACATCCTGATGCGCCTGATCATCTACGGCACCGCCGAAGGCAACCATCGAAACGGACGTGGTTACCAAATTGAAATCCTTGAGCCCCTCGTTTACGAACGTGCCTGTGCCCAGGAAGGCGTGTTCATCCCCGTAAAAGGAAAGAAACTCATCAAGCACGGCAACCGCAGCATCACGGTGGATTACGGCGATGGCACTTGCGACAATGTGGTGACGCTGATCAACAGCAATGGCCGGATGAAAGAGATTCGCGTAGGCGGATAGTCCAGATCACCAGAAAGACAAAAAACCGTGCGATATCTATTGCACGGTTTTTTTTTGATGCTTAGGTATAGGGTCCTGGGTGCTGGGTACTGGGTGCTGGCAGGCGCTTGCTGAGATTGCGCCTTGGATGATCGATCTCCCACCATCCCCAAGACCCAACAGCCAATAGCCACCCCGGCACAAGGCCGGGGCTAAGAGCTTTTTCCGTACCTTCATTCGGTTTTAATCCGATCCCCATGAAAAACTACTCCCCGTTGGTTGTCGTCTTGATGTTGGTCATCGGATGCACGCAGCCCAAACCGGTGTACGATGTGAAAGCAGAAGAAGCGGCAGTACGTGCCGTGCTGGAGGCCGAACAGATTGCCTGGAACAATGGCGATCTGGAAACCTTCATGCAGGGCTATTGGAACTCCGACTCCCTGCAGTTCGTCAGCAAGCGCGGCATCAATCATGGATGGAAAGAAACACTCGAGGCCTACCAGAAGGGCTACCCCGACCGGGCCGCGATGGGCACATTGCATTTCGACATCCATTGGGTAAAGCCTATAGGTGAAACCCATTTTCTCGTCAGAGGAAAGTATCAGGTAACGAGAGTGACCGATGCTCTGGATGGGGTTTTTACATTGATCTTTATGAAGGTGGATGGGAAGTGGGTGGCCATCTATGACCACACGTGCTAGCTGCTAAACTTTTACATTCTACATTTAACGTTTTACATTT
>CAYMPU010000087.1:0-12983 GCA_964392375.1 uncultured Ohtaekwangia sp.
TGTAAGCAAACCTGAGCTCCGCGAACGCATCGAACGGGAGTTGAACATCATTCGGCAGAAGGGATTCATCGGCTATTACCTCATCGCCTACGACCTGATCCGGTTCGCCAAAGAGAAAGGCTTTGACTATGTCGGACGGGGCAGCGGCGCCAACAGTGTCGTGGCTTATTGCCTCGGCATCACCAATGTCGATCCCATCGAACTGGATCTTTACTTCGAGCGCTTCCTCAACGCCGAGCGCTCAAGTCCCCCCGATTTCGACATTGATTTCTCCTGGGACAACCGTGACGCCATCTATGACTATTTCTTTTCCACGTACGGCACGGACCATGTTTGTCTGCTGGGCACGCACGTGACGTATCAACGCCGTTCGGTATTGCGGGAATTGGGTAAAGTCTTCGGCCTGCCCAAGGAAGAGATCGACCTCATTGTGGAAGAACCAGCCGCGCACCGTGAACGTGACCACATTACCGAATTGATTTTCCGGTATGCCGACCGCATCAAGGACCTTCCTGCCAACATCTCCATCCACGCCGGCGGGGTACTCATCACGGAGAAACCCATCTATGCCTACACCGCCACCGAACTCCCGCCGAAAGGATATCCGGTGACGCAGTTCGAAATGCACAACGCCGAAGACCTCGGCATCTTCAAGTTCGACATCCTCAGCCAACGCGGGCTCGGTCACCTGAAGGAAGCTGCCCTGCACGTGAAGCGCAACCAGGGTATCGACGTAGACATCCACCGGTTCGCCGACTTCAAGAAAGACGAGAAGATCAGGACGCTGATGCGCGACAGCAAGGCAATGGGATGCTTTTATGTAGAGTCGCCTGCCATGCGGATGCTACTGGGAAAGCTGCGCTGCGAAGACTACATCACTCTGGTCGCTGCCAGTTCCATCATTCGTCCGGGTGTAGCCCGATCCGGCATGATGCGGGCTTATATTGAGCGGTTCCATGCCGTGCGCAATGGTAAGACGTATGAATCCATCCACCCCGCCATGGATGAACTCATGCGCGAGACCTACGGTGTGATGGTCTATCAGGAAGACGTCATCAAAGTGGCCCACCACTTCGCTGGCCTCACGCTCACGGAGGCCGATGTCCTGCGACGCGGAATGTCGGGAAAGTATCGCTCACGGGAAGAGTTTCGGCGTGTCGAAGAGCGCTTCTTCGACAACTGCCGCGCGAAAGGCTACCCAAAACATGTCATCGACCGAGTGTGGTATGAAATTGAAAGCTTTTCGGGGTACTCCTTCTCCAAGGGGCACTCCGCCAGCTATGCCGTAGAAAGCTACCAGAGTCTCTTTCTCAAGGCCCACTACCCACTCGAGTTCATGGTCGGTGTGATCAACAACTTCGGTGGCTTTTACCGGACGGAGTTCTACTTCCACGAAGCCCGCATGCACGGCGCGGAGATCCTGGCGCCGTGTGTGAACCACAGCGAGCACCTCACCACCATTCTCGACAAAAAGATCTTTATCGGCTTCATTCACCTGAAGAGCCTGGAGTCAAAAATTGCCAAACACATTCCGCTGGAACGCCGGCGCAATGGCCCCTACCACAGTTTCGATAATTTTCTCCGCCGCACCCCGGGTATCGGGCTGGAGCAGGTGCGCATTCTCATCCGCATCGGCGCTTTCCGGTTTACGGGTAAAGCCAAACAGAAACTACTCTGGGAGGCAATGCTCTTTTTCAGCAGTGCAAAAGAAAGGCCTGCGACAACGGAGGATCTCTTCGACACCGAGCCCAGCGATTACCCCCTGCCCGACTTACAACGTGCTGAACTGGAAGATGCGTTTGATGAACTCGAATTGCTGGGCTTTCCGCTCTGCGACCCGTTCAAACTGTTGCTCACGAAAGACTATGGTACAATCACTGCACGCGGTCTGTCCAAACAGATCAACCGGCACGTCCGTATTGTGGGCTACGTCGTAACCACCAAGGACACCGCTACGCTGAAAGGCGAACCCATGCACTTCGGTACCTTCTACGATGCCCAGGGAGAAGTCTTTGACTCCGTCCACTTTCCGGACGTAGCCCGAAAGTTTCCTTTCCGGGGACGGGGGTTCTATGAACTCAAAGGAAAAGTAGTCGATGACTTCGGTGTGTCCATGATTGAAGTGTCGCACATGGAGAAAATGCCGATGGTGCATAAACGTCCGGAGACCGTCATGCAGGAAGTCCCGTGAGGCGATTGCTGGCGGAAAATCACTTAAGGAAAAAAGGAGGATGCTTTTCCTCATGCTCGGTAGCCTGCTGAATCAAATACGCTGCTTCCAGCATCGGGCCTTCATCATAGAGATTACCCAATAACATGATCGACGTCGGGCGGCCCCGCTTATCAAAACCGTTGGGTATGGCTATGGCCGGATGCCCGGTGAGGTTGGTGATCAGTGAGAGGTTGCGGCCATTCTCCGGGCCGACTACGAAATCGTAGGGTGCCATGACCTTGTTGAACTTTTCGATGAGCAGTTTGCGGTGGCGGTATGCCTGCAGGTACTCTACAGCAGAGATGAACCGCGATTGGCGAAGCGAGTTGGCCCGCGAACCGGGATCTTGCTCAGACATCAGCCTGTCTTTGTGCTCGCGAACCAGTTCGTCGAAAAATGAGCCTGCCTCCGCACGGAGGATAATATCAAAGGCGTTGAAGTAAACGGAATCCGGAACATTGACTTCATGGAGTTCTGCTCCAAGTGACTTCAGCAACTCGAGCGTGGCGTTGTTGGGCACACTCGTCCGTGTCGTGTCCTTGTCGAACAATTTCCGGAAGTAGCCAATCTTGTATCCGCTGAGATTCTGAGGCGGATGGAATGCAAATTTGTAGTCCACGACGGCGCGATCCTTCTCCTGTTTGCCATCCGACCCGCGAATAACATCGAAGACAATCGCACAGTCCTGTGCAGAGCGACAAATAGGACCCGCTTTATCCATCGACCACGAAAGCGCCATCGCGCCATACCGACTCACCGCACCAAAGGTCGGGCGAAACCCTGTAGCCCCGCATCGGGATGACGGAGAGAGAATGGATCCAAGCGTTTCCGTCCCTATCGAGAAAGCGACCAGACCAGCAGCCGTGGCCGACGCAGAGCCGGCTGAAGAGCCACTGGCCCCTTGTTTGAGGTCCCACGGATTCTTTGTTCGACCCCCAAACCACACATCCCCTCTCGCGAGCGCTCCGGAAACCAATTTAGCGACGAGTACTGCGCCAGCCGCTTCGAGCTTCTTGACGATCGTTGCTGTCTCGTTGATCACCTGCTTCTCGTAGGGTTCCGCACCCCACGTCGTAGGGTACCCGGGCACGGCGAACAGGTCCTTGATGCCGTAGGGAATCCCATGCAGCGGACCACGGTACAATCCTTCGATTAGCTCCGCGTCGGCGGCAGCAGCCTGCTGGAGGGCCAGCGTCTCCGTGATCGTCACCACGGCTTGGAGCGTATCGTTGTATTTTTTCAGGCGCTCAAGGTAGATCTTCGTAAGCCGGGTAGACGAGAGCTTGCCCGACTTCAGGAGAGGGCCAAGCTGAGCCACGGTGAGGAAGGCGATGTCTTCGTCCTTTGCGGGCAGCTCCATGGGTTCTCCCAACTTCCAGTCGCTGGAAGCCGCTGTGCGTACTTTGGGTTGAAAATGGTCGGGCCGTGGGTCAAAATACGAGGCCGGAGCCAGATTGTAATCAAGATGAAGTTTCCGCATGCTGTCGTAGCCAGCGCGGTTGTCGTTCAGATATTCGATCATCGTGTCTTGCTCCTTATCATTGAACGAAATGCCGATGAGCTTCTCTGCGCTTGTGACATCACGACGGGAGATCTTTGAGCCTGTACTGCAGGCGAGGAACATGAAGACTAAAGAAAGTAGCAGGAACTTTCGCATGATGCCGGGGATTAGACTGCCGACAATAATAGGCGAATGTCTGTGATTCAGGAAGAGGTTTGTGACGGGATTATTTGTGCTTGTAGTCCTTTTCCCCTGCGCGCACTTCCGTATCCATTACATTCTGTATAGGCGGTAACGGGCATGTTGCAAAATCGGTGAAGGCGCAGGGTGGGTTCTCTGCCTTGTTGAAGTCTATGACAACCTCCCCCTGGTCGTTTGGTTTTGGAACATAAAGATACCTGCCAGCTCCGTACGTTTCCTTCGTGTTTGTTGCGTCACCGAAAATAATGAAGAGCTCGTTCTCCACTCCCTCATCCAGTGCGTCGAGACGGAATGTACGATCATTCAGATTAAACACGAATACGCCGGGAGCATTCTGGGGTGTCGTCTGACCAAGTATATTGGTAATCGGTACAGTACGACCCGGCGTTGCCTCCCACCGTGCCGTTACTCGCCAGGCTGCATCCACTGGAAACCGGTCGATGCCGTGAAACTCATGCAGTGCCTGACTCTCCAAATCCCTTAGCCGAACACCGTATTTCGTATCACGGCGAATTACGAACCAACGCAGTGGTCCAGACTCCATTATCGGTTGTCGGGTAGAATCCGGATGGAATGCCAGTGCTTCCTGAACGGGCAGACCCTTGGATGTGATTGGAACTCCAGGCAAAACCGATTGTTTCACGGTTGCATTTTCCAGCAGAAAGAACCCGGCTTTGGTAGCGCCCAGCTTCTCCGGAAAGACAATATCATTCTCAGGGCTTGTGCCGAAGGAGTTGATCCCGTTCTTAAGCCAAAACAGTCCGGCAACATTGAGCCACCCCGAAGGCCCCTTCAGCCTTTCAACACGATCGCCATGCCACAGATCGATCTCCTTGATATATTCAGCATCTGTCGGTGGTGATTGCTTCGTTGTGCACGAAGCGAGAAGAGTGAATATGGCCAAGAGCCTCAACCGCGCAACTCCCTCAAAAAGAAAATTGCGTGTCAATCTCTGGCCTTTTGATCCTCCAATCCTTAAATCCTTAAATCAAGGTCACTCAGCTGCTTCCTTCTTCTTGGCGGCACGCTTGACCTTGGGCTTCTCGGCAGCAGCTGTTTCAACCACAGCAGATGGCTTGGACGCCACACGCTTCATTTGCGCCTTGATGGCCTTCTTATTGCGCGATACGCCATAAGAACCGATGGCAATCTTGCCTTTCTTTGTCTTTTTATCTCCTCTTCCCATGTGTTTTTGAATTAAGAAGGCAAGTATAGGAAGGGAATGGCACTTAACCAAAAAAGGGAGTATGCCCAAATCGATCCCACGATGCACATGGTAATGGGACACCATACTGGCAGGCGAACTACTTAAGGCAATCGGTAGATAATACAATCCTTCACCTGATTGTTCTGGTTTACAAAGGAGAACCATTTCTCGCGCCGTTCAATCACAATTAGTCCTGACTTGATCAACACCTTCCCCGAAGCGACATTGTCGGCGTCGGTGAATGTACCAATCGAACGCACTTGGGGCATAGGTCTCAGTATCCCCATCAATGCTCTGCAAACTTCCGTGGCATAGCCATTGCCCCATTGACTTGGGCTCAGGATATACCCGAACTGGATGGCACCGTGATCGTTGATAACGCCGCAACTGCCGATGAGGCGGTGATTGGGAAGTCGTATGCCAAAGGAATAATCGATGCCCGCCTTCCATCCTCCGATCGTGGCCGCCAGGTAGTGCCTTGTGTCAACCAAGTTGCGATGCGTGGCCCAGGCAACAAATTTTGTGGCTTCGGGCTTGCTGGCATAGGTATAAAAGATTTCTTCCGCATCTTCGTGACGCAAACGGAAGACCCCCAGACGGTCGGTAAAAAACTGATCGGGCATCGGGAGTTTCATCTTTCAAGACTGGTAAACATGAGTTCAAATATCGTACATCGCTATTTCAAAAAGGAACTTGAGGGGTCTTTGATTCTCGTGCGGGTAAACCCCGTGCACCTCAAGGGTACCGAGCTCATCGTGCATCCCGGAGGTCACGTTGACCAGCGCGACCTCGAATTTGACGAAACCATATACGATGATCTCGCTGCCGACGACTTTAAGGATGCCAGCGCCATGGAATTCCAGCTATACTTTTCAGGGCTGGCAGGTGTTTGACCTTTCCGTTTTGACGACCTATTTTTGCACCTCGTTGATAACCCCCTGATTCATGGGCCGCATATTTGAAAAGAGAAAACACAAGATGTTCGCGCGCTTTGACCGAATGGCCAAGGCCTTCACCCGCATAGGAAAAGACATTGCCATTGCCGTAAAAGCTGGCGGACCCAACCCGGACAACAATCCCAGGCTGCGCATGGCCATGCAGAACGCCAAGGGTGTCAACATGCCCAAGGACCGCGTCGATGCAGCTATCAAACGGGCCATATCCAAAGAAGAAAAAGATTTCCAGGAAGTGATTTATGAAGGCTACGCCCCACACGGTGTGCCTGTATTGGTCGAGTGCGCCACCGATAACCCAACCCGCACCGTGGCCAATATCCGTCTGTACTTTTCCAAGAACGGAGGCAATATGGGCAACTCCGGCTCTGTTTCGTTCATGTTTGAACGTAAGGGTGTATTCAAGTTCAGCCCCGCCAAACTGAATCTTGATGAATACGAATTGGACCTTATCGATGCGGGTGCCGAAGATATTCAGCGTGAGGAAGAAGAGATCATCGTATACACGAAGTTCACCGAGTTTGGGCAAATGCAGAAGTTTTTGGAATCCAAAGGCCTGACCGCGAAAAGTTCAGAACTGCATTATATTCCCACAACCACCAAAGAACTTATTGAAGCCGAGGTGGATGAGGTCATGGAGTGCATCACCGCACTCGAAGAAGACGAGGACGTACAGAACGTCTATCACAACCTCGCCTGATCAGGGCTTCTTTGCCGCAGGGAGCAATGATCCCTCCATCGTGAGGTTGTCATCGACCATCCTGTTCTTGTATTGTTGTACAAACGCCTTCAGCTCAAGTTCCATGGCACTAACCGTGTCAGGGAGATGGGCGATCAGGTTATTCCGCAACAGCCGGTCCGTTTTGAAATCATAGAGGCCCACAGACTTCGTTCCGTCAAACTGCAACAGGTATGATCCCCGAAAGGACTGATACATATCATCCAGAAAGTTGAACGCCACAGGTCGTGAAGTCTTGTCGAGAATATCACGTCCGAATGCGACGTAAGGCTTGTCGTAGTGCAAATGCGACAGCACGGTGGGCATGATGTCAATCTGCTGGATAATTTCAGGTTCCATAGGCATCGGCTCGTTGGCTGGCTCGAAGAAGAAAACCGGGATTGAAAAATAACCGCTTGCCGTGTTATACTCTGGTAAACGAATCTGAGCCGAGGCATGATCGGCAGTAATCACAAACAAAGTGTTTTCGTACCAAGGCATCGTCCTTGCCTTTTCAAAAAATTTTCTCAACGAATAGTCAGTATACTCGATGCACTTGTAAATGGTCATCTCGCCCCCCTTGAAATTGCCCTTAAACTCATCCGGAAGATTGTATGGGTGATGTGAGGAAACTGAAAAGAAGTTGGTGTAGAACGGTTCTTTGAACGTGTTCATTTTGTCCGCATAGTACTCGAGAAACTTATGATCCCATATTCCCCAAATGCCATCGTAGTCCTGATCATTTCCATACTCGTCCTTGCCAAAGTAACTATCAAACCCGCTTGCATTGGCAAACGCCTGGAACCCCATCGATCCATTGGGTGCTCCGTGGAAGAAGGCTGTGTAGTAGCCTTTCTCTTTCAGAAGGCCACTGAGACTTGTAACCCGGTTGCCCGAATAGTGCGATAGCACAAAAGGCACTTCGATCGCCGGGATACTGCAGATCACACTGGGCATTGCATCGATCGACTTGCGGCCATTGGCAAACGAATATTGAAAGGCGTGGGAACGTCCGATCAGCGAATCAAGAAACGGCGTATAGCCACGATACTTCCCTCCGTCAGCACTCCGGTTGTACACTCCGAAAAACTCCTTTGAGAAACTCTCAAGAATAATGACAACTACGTTCTTCGGTGAAAAAGGTATGGTGTCTTTTGGGTAGTGAATGGGAGAGAAAATACGTTCAGACTCCTCATCATTGGCAAAGTAATTCACTTTACTGACGATCGGCGTTTTGGCGGTCCGGAGGAGTGCAAAGGGGGTATTCAGTACGATGTTGATGTCTTTGGGTACCGTAGCATACTGTGCCGCGTTGCTGAGCGTGATGGGCCGTGTACTCTCGCCAAATCCTCCACGGATGCCCGCGATGACAAGCCCAACGATGACCACCATAGCCACGGAACCAGAGGTATAGAAGGCCAGTGAATTGGAGAGCATGGGGCCTTTTATCCGTATCCGATTATAAAGCACGACCATTAACCAAACCAACAAAGCGAGGAAGACCAGCGCGTACCAGTAGTCCAAAAGAAACTGAGTGAAAAGGCTAAGCTTATTTCTCTCGTTTTCAAACTGGCGAATGACACTAAGCGTGGTCCGCCGAAGCGTGTAGCGGTAGTAAACGGTGTCGGCAATGTTGGCGATGAGGCCAAGAGTGTTGGTAAAAAAGAACAAATATTTGAGAACGCGCTGGTAGCCTATCCGAAACCTGAACCGGAACGGCAGGATCATCATCAGGATAAACAGGATATTCAGGTACAGGACAGCCGTTAGGTCAAATCGCATTCCGCCAAGGGCAATCCTGCCAAACCGGACCAGCGACATTTCGGGAAAGAATTCCCTGTTAAAGAAGTAGAAGGCCAGACGGCAGACCATGAACAGGCACATGAGAAGCAGCAAATACGTACCCAGCGCTACATAAATGTTACCCTGCACCCGGAATCCGCCGGCGGCCCTGCGAATCCATTCGCGCACCCTCCTTACCATTGGTGAATCGTCAAAATATTGCCTTCAAGACACGCAAAATACTGGAATGGGCGTTACAATGTATCGGTCAAATAGCCATTTTCTCTTAGTTTTGTAAGCCTGCACATGCAGGGCGTGCAAAAGAACGCTTGACCGACCTGTCTAAACCTGTTTCATGAGAAGGATTGTTCTCGGTATTTTCATGGCACTGCTCACGCAGCAGGCTGCCGCGCAGAATATCGAATCCTTCGGTGTATTCGGCGGCTTCAATATACCCATTACCATCGACCAGGGTCTGGAAAACGATCCCCGGTTTGTCTCCCGTTTCTCCATCCGAGGAACTCCGGTTGGTATCCACTATGGGTTTGACAAACCTGGCTTCGGTTGGTTCATCTCTCCCAACTACCTCATCATCGGTCAAAACTATACCATCAAAAACACCACAGGCGGTGATGTCGGTACACGCGATATCAACATGAGCTACCTGAGTGTACCCATCGCACTGAAGTTTCACCTGAACACCATGGCTTTTTTCCGCCTCAGCATGGTGGCCGCCCTCGATTTTTCTTTTCTTCTCGATGGGAAGGAGACATTCACCCACTCTTCATCCAAGCTCCGTTATCCTTCCGGCGTGTCCATCCCCACAGACCCAGGCTACACGGTTGTTTATGACGGGGTCTTCGTTCCCGACCTGAACGATTTTGTTCACGTATCCAATGATAAGTTCAATGGGTTTCAATTATTCGGCGGTGTAGGCATGCGTGCCGATCTGGATCTCAACGACCACTGGAGTGTGATGGCCGACGGGCGAGCCAACTTCGCCTTGCTCGACTCACGCACCAGTGCCTACCAGGATCAACTAAAGACCCCTGCGGGACCTGCCGATTTTACCGGCAAACCCGGTGCCCCCGATCTCTATGGTGCTCGCCGCGACATCTTCCTCTCCTTTACATTTGGTATCTCGAGGATCATCACCACCAAGCCACAGTTCAAGGCAAGGCATTCGAGTCCCATTCCGAAGATGACGATTCAGAAACCCCCCAAGGCGAAGAAGAAAAAGTAGTTTCGGATTTCAATCATCGGGCCTTTTTCATCGGCACGATAACCACCGGCACTTCTACTTCGGTGATCAACTCCGAGAACGATTCAGCATCAGCCATCGAACTGCCCATGACCAGCATGACGACGTGATGCTTACGAATATTCTCCGCAATGCGATCACGAAGAAATCCAACCTCCGAACGAAAATCAAAGGAGACCTGGCTTTCGCGGAGGGGAACTGCGACCAGACGCTCAAACGTATCCAAAGCCTCGGCCTCTAACTCCTTTTTTGACTGCACCACATTGTCCTTCTTCCTCACCTGATCAAGTCGAAACGGGTAAAGGACCGAAAAGTGAAGGCCATGTTTCAACGACTCCGAGATAGCCCAAGGCAGCGCGTGCATGGACGATTCGGAGAAATCGGTGACATAAAGAAGGGAGGGAACTGCTCGTACGGCCATGTGGAGACTTCTCGTTTGCAAACCTAGCCCAAGGCGGGCACGACCGCTCCTCAGATTTGTCATGCGAAGGAATGATTTTAATCATATTTTTGTGTACCATGGAAGGTCCGACCACATTATTTGGAATGCCCATCATGAGCGGGGAAGCTCTGAAGGAAATCTTCCAAAGTATGATGGAGGGATTTGTTGTCATCAATAAAGAAGGCATCATTCTCGTTGTCAACCCCATTGGAGAGCGGATGTTTGGGTACGAGCCAAGCGAACTTGTAGGCAAGCCTATGGAAATTTTGCTTCCCGAGCGATACCGAGGGCACCATACGTACCTACGCCAGGGCTTCAATAACAATCCTGTCCCGCGCCGCATGGGGCTGGGAAGGGATCTCA
The DNA here is from genome assembly GCA_964392375.1 of uncultured Ohtaekwangia sp. GTDB lineage: Bacteria > Bacteroidota > Bacteroidia > Cytophagales > Cyclobacteriaceae > ELB16-189. The sequence goes on from CAYMPU010000087.1 coordinate 10,641, forward strand.
TGGCAATCCGCAAAGACGGGATTGAATTCCCGGTTGAGATCAGCCTTAGTTACTCGAACGCCGGAGGCACCTTCATCGCTATTGCATTTATCAGTGATATCACCCTTCGCAAGAAAGCCGAAGAAGCCCTCCGTCAAAGTGAAGAACAGCTCATTGTCTATGCTACAGAGTTGGAAAAGAAAGTCCGCAGCCGGACCGAGGATCTGAATGTCTCCATCGGCAAGCTCGAAACAGAAGTTGCGGAACGAAAGAAAGCCGAAGAGGAAGTTTTAAAGGCACTTGCCAAGGAACGAGAACTCAATGAGATGAAATCCAAATTTGTCTCCATCGCTTCCCATGAATTCCGTACGCCACTCAGCACGATTCTTAGCTCCATCTCACTCATCGACCAATACAGAAAGGTTGGCGACCTCGACAAGATTGACAAGCATATCAACCGCGCGAGGGCCTCTGCCAATCACATGACCTCGATCCTGAACGACTTCCTTTCCGTGGGTCGATTGGAAGAAGGTAAAGTAGAAATTATCCGGGAACAGGTAAATATCAACGATCTCTTTACCGACATCGTTGAAGAAATCAAACTCATGTTGAAACCCGGGCAGAAGATTGAAATTGGCTGCTCCTCCTCCGATACATCCGTCAACACAGACACGCGGATGTTGCGCAATATCTTGTTCAATTTGCTTTCTAACGCCAGCAAGTACTCGGAAAACGACAAGACCATTCACTTGCTGTGTGAACGAAAGGATAAAGCATTGATTGTTAAGATTCAGGATGAAGGAATCGGGATTCCGGAGGAGGATCAACGCCACCTGTTCGATCGCTTCTTCCGCGCCAGTAACGCGATTAACATTCAAGGCACCGGACTTGGCCTTAATATTGTAAAACGCTATCTTGATCTGTTGAACGGCTCTATTTCGTTTAGCAGTGAGTACGGAAAAGGAAGTACCTTTACCATTCAATTGCCAATGCAACCATCATGAAGAAAGTCTTATTGATTGAGGATAATGCGGATATCCGCGAGAACACCGGTGAAATTCTTACGCTGGCCGGCTATGACGTCATTACGGCAGAAAACGGTAAGGTAGGTGTACACCTGGCCCAGGATCAGAACCCCGACCTGATCATTTGTGACATCATGATGCCTGAGCTAGACGGGTACGGTGTACTCCACATCCTCAGCAAATCAACCGACACTGCCAAGATCCCCTTCATCTTCCTCACCGCCAAAACAGAAAAGGCAGACATCCGCAAAGGCATGGAACTTGGCGCCGATGACTACCTGACCAAACCGTTCAGCGACACCGAACTCCTCAATGCCATTGGCACACGCCTCCGTAAGCATGCCCTGCGTGTAAACGATTACACCAGCACCCCGGAAGGACTTGATACATTCATTCGCGACGCACAGAAAGTTCTCAACCTGAAGGATCTTTGCAAAGACAAGAAGGTGAAACAATACAAGAAGAAGGCTGAGATCTTCAGCGAAGGCGACATCCCACAGTCGGTATACTTCCTTAAATCAGGGGATGTTAAAACGTTCAAGTCACATCAGGATGGTAAGGAACTGATCACCGACTTATACAAGGAGAATGACTTCTTTGGCTTCGAACCCATTCTGGAAGGCAAGGATTACCACGACTCCGCTGTTGCCATGCAGGACTCTGAAGTGGTCGTCATTCCGAAGCATGACTTCCTCACACTGCTGTACAGTCACCATGATGTAGCTTCCGGATTCATTTCGCTGCTCTGCCGGAAGGTGGCCGAAAAAGAAAAACAGCTCCTTAACCTTGCCTACAGCTCCGTCCGCCAGCGTACAGCCGATGCATTGCTCAAGGTCACACAACTGAAAGACCAAAAAGATAAGATCAACATCTCCCGCGATGATTTGGCAAAGATTGTCGGAACGGCGTCGGAGTCTGTGATTCGGGTGCTTTCCGACTTTAAGGAAGAGGGCCTCATCGAAATCGAAAGCGGAAAGATCCGCGTATTACAGCCCACGAAGCTCGAGAAGATCGTTCGGTGGAACGTGGTTCGGTAACCTCAGGGACACACCACTTCGCTGGCTTGTGCCGAAGGACCAGGTTCATCGTTCTGATAGAAATATACTGAACGGATCACCAGCATCGCACCCAGAACGATCATCACGACGATACTCAGTCGTTGCATTCGCCATTTTGCTTTCGCCGCAAGCGATTGGATCAGAGAAGGTAAGCCCAGCATGGCAGGCAGTGTGCCCATTCCAAACAAGACCATGAATAGGAACCCCTGTGTGGCATTGGGAAGCGTGATGCAATACGTCAATGCAAAATAGGTAAGTCCACAAGGGAGCAACCCATTGAG
>CAYMPU010000088.1:0-10579 GCA_964392375.1 uncultured Ohtaekwangia sp.
TGAACCGCGGATATGCCGGCAAGATGAGTTACCTCGAAAAGAATTTCGACAAACGACTGGACCCCCGCCTGCTTGTGCCTGGCGCCAAGTCGGTAGTGAGTCTGATGTACAACTACTATCCGGAGAAACCGGAATTAGCCAGCGATCTCAAGATTTCCAAATACGCATACGGCGAAGACTACCACACGGTCATTAAAGATCTGCTCTACGAAATGGTGGCGAAAATAAAGGAACGGGTTGGAGATGTGGATGGCCGTGTGTTTGTCGACTCTGCACCGGTGATGGAGCGTGTATGGGCGGCCAAAGGTGGCCTGGGTTGGGTGGGGAAGAACAGTTTGTTGCTGAATCGGCAACAAGGGAGTTTCTTTTTTCTGGCTGAACTGATTCTGGACTTGGACCTATTGCCTGACGGTCCTGCAAAAGACTATTGTGGCACGTGTACGGCATGTATGGATGCTTGTCCAACCAACGCGATCCCGGAACCCTATGTGGTTGATGGCAGCGCCTGCATCTCGTATTTCACCATCGAACTCAAAGAGGAAATTCCGGTGGCCATGAAGGGTAAATTTGAGAACTGGATTTTTGGTTGCGACATCTGCCAGGATGTGTGTCCCTGGAACCGCTTTGCCAAACCGCATGCCCAGCCTCGGTTTGATCCCTCCAAGGAGTTACAGCACATGACGCCCACGCAATGGAATGAAATGACGGAAGATGTATTCCATCGTGTGTTCAGGAATTCTCCTGTACAGAGAACCGGCTACGAGGGGATCAAACGAAACATCCGTTTTGTCTCCTGATGCCTGTAGTCAGGCTGAAACAAAACAGCGATTCAGGATAGCCTGGTGGGAGCCAAAATTGGCATAACACCAGTTTTTCAATTCAACGATCTCCTCAGCCACCAGAACCTTGATGGCCTTCCTCAGCTCCTTTTCAAACAGGCGGGCGTCAAAACTCACCCGCGTGAGCACTGTTTTGACATAATTCAACATGGCTCCGAATTTTTGTTTGTAGGGCATATCCTCTGATTTGGGATATAACGTTGAAAGTAATATTTCAGTCAAAGAGTTAAAAGAAAATATAAATTTGTCTCCGCAAACGAGTTGCGCAACAATTGCATGATGAAATCTGGACGAAAACTGATGCTTTTGATCGGCCTGCTTTGGGTCAGCGCAAGCGTACTCGCGCAGCAGATCCAGATCCAACTTGGGCCTGAAGAAATTGGCGAAAACCAGTTCTGGACCATTTCAGTAACCATTTCAAACGATCAGCTCAAGTCGTATAGCAGTTTCCCGGATATCGCCGGATTTAAGAAACGCGGTACCAGCACCCAGTCGCAGACAAACATCATTAATGGTCAGGTAAGCACCACGCAGGGAGTCATCATGACGTATGCGCCCACACAACAAGGAATTGTGACCGTACCCTCATTTTCAATGAAGATCAACGATCAAACGGTGGCAGCCTCCGGCAAGAAAGTGAAAGTTGGACCTCCCGTTCAGGTGCAAACGTACGACCCGTTTCGGAGTTTGTTCGACAGTCGTGACCCTTCCAACCCCGCAGGGCGGACGGAGCCTGAATTCATTGACATCAAAGAAGACGCGTTGTTGGCGTTGACAACCAGTAAAGACGAAGTGTATGTTGGGGAGGGTTTTACGGCGGCCCTTTCATTCCTTGTGGCCGATAACAACCGTGCGCCGATGCAGTTCCATGATCTCGGTCGTCAGCTTTCAGAAATCCTCAAGAAGCTTAAACCCTCCAACTGTTGGGAGGAGAACTTCAACATTGAAAATATTGAAGGGGAATCGGTGAATATCCAGGGCAAGGGGTACACACAATACCGTATCTACCAGGCAACCTATTACCCGCTCAACACAGAGCCTGTCATATTCCCCAGCGTCGGCCTCGAAATGATTAAGTTCAAGGTTGCCAAAAACCCATCCTTCTTTGGTCAAAACCGGCAGGAGGATTTCAAGACCTTTTACTCAAAGAGCAAGACCGTGCGCGTAAGGGAACTCCCTCCTCACCCGCTGAAAAATGCGGTAGCCGTTGGCGTATATCGGTTGGATGAGTCCATTGCAACAACGGAACTCAAGACAGGTCAAAGCACCGCATACAATTTTAACATCACCGGTGAAGGCAACATTTCCTCTATCGAGCGTCCGGTCATCCCCGGTGACGCTCATTTTGATTTCTATGAACCCAACGTTCAGCAAAGCATCCGTAGAGAAAATGGGAAAGTTCTTGGAACAAAGAACTTCCGCTACTTCATCGTTCCTAAAGAACCCGGAGATTATAATCTTGGCGACTATTACCAATGGATTTACTTCAACCCGGCCAAGAGACAATACGACACACTCCGCTCCAACCTCACCGTTCGCGTTGAGGGCGAGAGCCAGCGCAACCAATCCATTAGCAGTACGGACCTGGGCTCCTTCTATGACCGCATTGACGTCACGGACAATACGCTGCTTGCCTCTGCCGGATTGAATTGGGTAAAGTCGGGCGCTACCATTTTTATCGCGCTGGCACTGGGGCTTTCTCTGTTTCTTGTCTTTAGAACACGACCCGCGTAAGGTCTCGTGCTATCCGGAACCGGTTTCTAAGAATCGGAATCTTTATCCATATTGGATGTTGAATTGGATGCATGGGAAACACATTCGGGAAAATCTTCGCAGTAACCACCTTTGGGGAGTCCCATGGCTCCGGTGTTGGCGCCGTCATTGACGGATGCCCGGCTGGGTTATCGATCGATGAAAACTTTATTCAGGCAGAATTGGATCGTCGCAAGCCGGGCCAATCACGCATTACCACCCAGCGCCGGGAGACGGATCGCTTCCAAATCCTGTCAGGTGTTTTTGAGGGGAAAACTACCGGGGCGCCACTTACGTTGTTTATTCCCAACGAAGATGCGCGTAGCAAGGATTACAGTCATCTGGAAAACACCTTCCGCCCATCTCACGCAGACTTCACGTATCAAACCAAGTATGGCTTGCGCGATTACCGCGGTGGCGGAAGAAGTTCGGCCCGTGAGACGGCCGCACGAGTAGCTGCAGGAGCAGTAGCAAAATTGCTGCTTCAAGGCATGAGCATTCAGGTTCGGGCGTTTGTCTCACAGGTGGGTGATATCCAATCGCCTCCGTATACTGAATTGGACCTGACACGCACAGAAGATAACATCGTCCGTTGCCCTGATGGGGCCACAGCAGAAAAAATGATTGCACTCATCGATAAAGTACGGCTGGATCGCGATACGATTGGCGGCGTGGTGACCTGTGTGATTTCAAACGCACCGGCTGGACTTGGTGAGCCGGTATTTGACAAGCTTCATGCTGAATTGGGTAAGGCCATGCTGAGCATTAATGCCGTGAAAGGTTTTGATTATGGCAGCGGGTTTCCTGGCGTCCGTTTGAGGGGCTCAGAACATAATGATGCTTTTGTCAATGATGGCGGAAAAATCAAAACGAAAACCAACCACTCGGGCGGAATACAGGGTGGTATATCCAACGGGGAAGACATCTACTTTAACGTAGCCTTCAAGCCAGTGGCAACGATTATGCAGGATCAGGAGAGTGTTAACCAGGAAGGCGAACCCGTCACCCTTGAAGGCAAAGGCCGCCACGATCCTTGCGTCGTGCCTCGGGCAGTGCCCATCGTTGAAGCCATGGCCGCATTGGTCTTGGCAGATTTTATCCTTAGAGGAAGAACAGCCAGAGTTTAATTCAATTTTCAATTCTCCCGTATGAGCCCGATGCAAAAACAGCTGATGTGGCTGGTCCTCTTCAGCATTGCCATGGGCTTTCTCGAGTCGGCGGTTGTGGTCTACTTGCGTCAACTCTATTATCCCACTGGTTTTCGATTCCCGCTGACGATCATGGATATGCATGTTTTCGTCACGGAGCTGCTCAGGGAGGCCGCAACATTGATCATGCTGGTTGGTGTTGCTGTGCTGGGAGCCAGCTCGGCCAGTCAGCGATTTGCTTTCTTCCTGATTGCATTTGCCGTTTGGGATATCTTCTATTATGTGTTTCTGAAGCTGCTGCTGGATTGGCCTGAATCCTTGCTAACGTGGGACATTCTTTTTCTTCTTCCGGTACCCTGGGTTGGTCCGGTGCTGGCGCCATGCATCGTATCCCTGACCATGGTGCTGTTGGCTGCTGTAATCCTTACTTCTGATATCCAAATCAAACGGGGACAGATTAACTTCCTCGAGTGGTCCTTGTTGGGGAGCGGCAGCCTTGTCTTGCTGGTGTCCTGGACATGGGACTACATTATCTTGTTTGGACCGGGAATCCCTTCTGCGGAACAATCCATTTCGTTTTATGCAACCTACATTCCTCAGCACTACAGCTGGTGGTTATTTGGTCTGGGTGAGTTCCTGTTGCTTGCCGCTATATACTCGTTATACAGGCGCTCGCGTCCTTGAGCATACTTTAACTATTATCATACGGTATTCTTTCCTATACTTACAAGAACAATTCCGCCAAGGAAAAGAAACCATTGAACCTCCCCGCCTATGGAGCCTGTGACCCCGCCTAAAAAGAGCCGACTCACCCTGTACATTATTGTCTGCCTGTTCTTGGGTATTGCCGTCGGATTTGCGCTGAACCAAAGCTACATCGCGGAAGAGAATCAAAAACTGGATGCAATCAGTAATTCCGTTGCACAAATCAACACCGAACTTCGAACGACCACAGACAGCGTCGTGCGCGTCGCTCTCGAGCAGGAAAAAAAGACCTTAACTCAAACCCGCACCACCGTCATGGCCGCCCGTGACAAGAAGATTGAACCCTTCTCTATTCTCGCTGATATTTTTCTTCGTCTTATCAAGATGATTGTAGCACCGCTGGTTTTCACCACGTTGGTGGTTGGTGTTGCCAAACTGGGTGATATCAGTTCGGTGGGAAGGATCGGCGGCAAGACCTTGCTCTGGTTTGTCAGTGCATCCCTGATGAGCCTGCTCCTTGGAATGATCATGGTCAACATTTTCAAGCCTGGAGAGGCCATGAACCTGCCGTTGCCGGATGCCAGCGACATGAGTGGGCTTGGTGGTGCTGGTCTCACCCTCAAGCAATTCCTCTACCATGTGTTCCCAACCAGTTTTGTGGAATCGATGGCCAAGAATGAGATTTTGCAGATCGTCGTGTTCTCTTTGCTCTTCGGTATCGGCACAGCAGCCATTGGCGAGCAGGGAAAAGTGGTGATCACATTCATGGATGCCGCTGCCCATGTGATTCTGAAAGTAACGGGCTATGTCATGAACTTGGCGCCCGTCGCGGTGTTTGGGGCAATGACCGCCATCATTGCCACGCAGGGCCTCGGCATACTCAAGACGTACTCCATTTTCATCAGTGAGTTTTATTTTACGCTCCTCATCCTGTGGGTACTTCTGTTTCTGGCTGGCTTTGTAGTGATCGGTAAACGCGTCATTGATCTGGTCAAGCGTGTGCGCCAACCAACGCTGCTCGCCTTCTCGACCTCCAGCAGCGAGGCTGCATTTCCGATGACGATGGAGAAGTTGCAAGAATTTGGTTGCAAAGACAAGATCGTAAGTTTTGTTCTTCCGCTGGGCTACTCATTTAACCTGGATGGCAGCATGATGTATATGACGTTTGCTTCGTTGTTCATTGCTCAGTCATACGGCATGGACATCCCTATTGCGACGCAGATCAGCATGCTGTTGGTGCTCATGCTCACCAGCAAAGGGATTGCCGGTGTACCCCGAGCATCGTTGGTCGTGATTGCCGGAACACTTGCTACCTTTAATATACCCGAAGCCGGACTAGCTTTGCTGCTTGGAATCGACCCCCTACTGGACATGGGCCGCAGCGCCACAAACGTAGTAGGAAACAGCATCGCCACGGCGGTGGTAAGCAAGTGGGAAAATTCTCTCGAAGCGCCACAACCCGAGCAGGTCGCTTAAAATCTCCCTCTGGTTGTATCCCGTGGGTGAACTTTATTCATCTACCTTTGTTCTTCGTCAATACCCTTATATGATTCAAACAGCGCCGAAACCCATCAGTATCTACCTCGAGTCCAACCCGAACCCCAATTCGCTAAAATTTGTGGTTAGCGAAATGTTGGTACCTGAAGGGATGAGTTTTGATTTTCCTACGCCTGAAAGCGCCAAAGACGCGCCGTTGGCTCAGGAACTATTCATGTACCCTTTCGTCGATCGGGTTTTCTACATGAGCAACTTCGTCACGGTTACCAAGAAAGAAGACGTTGAGTGGCTCGAAGTGCAGAATATCCTGCGCGAGCATATTCAGAAATTTCTGGAGTCTGGCAAGTTGATTCTCGATCAGGGTAGCGAGGCGATGCCTGCCGAACAAGAGGAGACAGAGACCATCAAACAGATCAAAAGTATCTTGGATGAATATATCCGCCCTGCGGTTGAACAGGATGGTGGTGCGATCACCTTCCATTCTTTTCACGAAGGCATCGTCACGGTCCGCCTGCAGGGCTCCTGCAGCGGATGTCCCTCTTCTACCGTTACCCTTAAAGCCGGCATTGAAAACCTTTTCACGCGGATGATGCCTGATCAGGTGAAGGGAGTTGAGTCATTGGGGTAGTCCCCATTTGAAAATAAATTCATGAAGCTGGAAAGGCACCTCTTCGAAAAGAGTCATTTCTACTTTCTGGCGTTCTTCCTGTTTGTTTTGTCGGCCTTTTGGTTGACGTACTTTACCCGACTGACCGAGCAGGAAAGCTACCGGATGCACCTGCACGGAATCGCGTTAATTCTTTGGTGCATCATGCTTATCGCCCAGCCCCTCCTGATTCGGTTGAAGCGAGCGACACTTCATCAAAGTATAGGCAAGCTTTCGTATGTACTCGTACCCTTTTTGCTTTACACCACCTTTGACTTGATGCGCTATCGGCTTCAGGCCAGTGGTCACATGGACTACTTCTTCGTCGCCCTTGTTTTCAATGCGCTGATCGCCTTTGTCGTGTTGTATGGATTGGCTATCTATTTCAGGCGTGAAAGGAGCATGCACGCCCGCTTCATGTTGTGTACCGTTTTTCCCATGTTCACACCGGTAACTGACAGGATCATTTCGATCTACTTTCCTTCACTTTTGCAACACTTTCCGCTGGTGAATGGAATGCCCAATGTGCCCCTCTTTGGATTTGTACTCGCCGACCTGATACTGATTGGATTTTGCATCTGGGATTGGAGATCCCACCGACGATTGAACGCCTTCCCCATCGCCTTGGCTATTTTGCTGATATACCATTACAGCGTACTTAACTTTTATAGGTACGATTTCTGGCAAGGATTCAGTCATTGGTTGGTGGGAATATAGTCCCCACCTAGTCTCACGGACTAGCCTTACGAAAACAATACTCTCCACATTCACCGATTGTTAATGTTCCTGACAACTCGGGGTAACAATCCTTGGCGACCTTTCCTGCAGCAAAAACTGAATGAAAGCGCTCGTACTTGTTCTGTCAAGTATTTTTTTCGCGCCCGTTGCAGCCCTTGCTCAACCGGATGGTGTTAACTCGGCGCAGAGAAAAATCAAAATCCTATCCTGGAACATCTATATGTTGCCGGGATTCCTCGGTACGGGAAAAATTCCCAGGGCCGAGGCGATCGGCCGACTCCTTGCTTCCAGCGACTACGATGTGATTGTGTTTCAGGAAGCCTTCCATGGCAACGCACGCAAAACCATCAGCCGGCTCCTTTCGCCGGCTTTTCCTTTTCAGGCGGGTCCTGCTAACCAGCAAACATTCTCGCTCAAGACCAACAGCGGCATCTGGATTTTTAGCAAACACCCTATCGATGCTTCTTATGCTATCGTCTACAAAACCCGCCACGGTATCGATGCCTTTTCCCGTAAGGGCGCACTCATGGCAGAAATCAGGATAGACGGACAGCCCATTCAGATCGTAGGCACGCATCTGCAAAATGCGGGTGGCGATTGGTTGCGGTACAGCCAATGTGTCGAGTTGCACAACCGACTGCTGTTGCCGCATCAACGGCTTGACGTCCCTCAAATCGTCTGTGGTGATTTTAACATTAACCGGCATGGCTCCGAGTCAGGCTATCAATACATGCTCGAGGTACTTGGCGCCTTGGATGGCGTTGCAAGGGGAGGTAATCTATTCGGCTACGACCGGGCTGTCAATGACCTAACCAGCGAACCTGGCAATCAACAAGATCTGATTGACTACGTATTGTTTCGTAACTCTAATCATGCCGCTACAGCAGGGGAAAGAAGAATAAGAATATTCCAGCATCTCTGGACGAAGAAGCACCGGGATTTATCGGATCACTTTGCCGTAGAAGCGGAGATACCGTTTCCGGAAGCGCCCCGTGCCATCGCAGCCGCTGAAATCAAATAGGATCTTTAGTGCAGATCAGGAAAATGGCTTCCCCGTTCCCGTTTCAGCAAATGCCTTCAGACTCTGCAGATAAACTGCCCAATCGAAGCTGCACTGGCTATACAAATCCGTGTAGTCTTTCCATCCATTGTGTTCAAAAAACAGCTTGGTGGTATGACCGTCAGGGCGAATATCAAAGATGATCTCCGTTTTAAGCCACTGGGGATTCCCGGCAAGGACCTTATACCGTGCGCGGCGATTGGCAAGCACCTCCACCCGATGCAGTTCCTTAAAATAATCGGGACCAAAATACATTCGAAGCTTATCCTCTTCTCCCGTCTTCACATCGACTTGTGTTGTCCACCAGGCAGCAAAACCCTCTCGGGTGGTTACGGCGTCATAGACTTTTCCGGGTGAAGCATCAATGGTAATCAGGTGACGAATGTTGGGCATATTGCTATAGGGTTAGGGTTGTTATTGCGCAGGTTGTATCCCTTTGAGGTATTTGTCCAGAAATTTCAGCACCTCCTCCGATGCCTTGATGTTGTTCTCCTTCTTTACAAACCCGTGGCCTTCATCCGGAAAAATGACGTACTCAACCGGAACACCATTCTTCTTCGCTGCAGCCACAATCTCATCGGACTCAACCTGAAGAACGCGAGGGTCGTTGCTTCCCTGGAGAACGATGAACGGTTTCGTGATTTTGTCGGCATGAAACAGCGGTGACTTTGCATAGAGGGCGACTGAATCCGCCGTAAACGGATCGCCCAACTCCGTATAAAGGGCTTTCCGGTTCGATTCCCACCATGGCGGAATACTCTTCAGCGTGCGTATCCAGTTGGTCACACCGAAAAGATTGACGCCAACCTTGAATTCTTCGGGAGTGAATGCCAGCGCCGCCATCACCATATAGCCGCCGTAGCTACCACCATAAATGCCAATCTTATCCGTGTCGATGTAGCCAAGACTGGCCAGTAATTTCTTGGCTTCCACACAGTCGCGTAAATCCTCGTTGCCATGCTTGCGGTCATCAGCGGCATAGAAGGTTTTTCCATATCCGGAGCTTCCACGGTTATTCACGGCCAACACCGCATAGCCATGATTGACCAGGTATTGAAGGGCTGCTGAATAATTCAAACGCGTTTGTCCTCCGGGTCCACCATGAATCCAAAGCAGCGCTGGAACTTTCTCCCCGTCCGCAAGACCCTTCGGCTTGTACAGCAGGCAGGGGATGTCCATGCCATCAAACGATTTGAAGCGCACCACCTCACCGGCAACCAGGTCGTTGGTGTCTATCTCCTTGGTGATCGTGTTGGTAAGTTGTTTTACTTCATTGGTCTCGAAATTGTAAACAAAGAGGTTGCTGGGCGACTTGGAGCTGCTCACATAGAAAGACATGACCTTTTCGCTATCAGAAATATTCACTCCGGTGATGTCGCCTTCCGGTAAGCCTGGAATCGTGATGGCCTTGCCGCCATTTGACTCATCGTACAGCTTGATCTCTGTGCGTGCATCGTTGTTGATGGCCACATAGCGGTACTTCCCATTTCTGGAAATGTTGGCGAACATGATGTCCCACGGAGCCTCTTCGACTTTCTTCTTCTCGCCCGTGGCAATGTCGTAACTGGCCAGGTAAGCAAACTCACTGCCTTCATTGGTTGTATAGAACAATTGTTTCCCATCCAGACTGAAATATTGAGGACTGTACTGAACATCGCCATCGTGTTTTGATAGTAGCTGTGTCTTCCCGGTCTGTGTATCCAGAAGATACATGTTGGAGTTGTTGGTGGTGATGGACTCGCTCAGGGCAATGTAGCGGTCGTCATTGGAAATGACATCCGGATTGAGCCCTTTCTCATTTTTGTAGAGCAGTGTCGAGGGATAGACCTTATTCTCGCCAGAGGGCACCTGTACATTGTAGAGGTCAAAGTACTTCTTATCACGACTGTTGGAGGCGTAATACATGAGCTTCTTGTTGTAGCTCCAGCCGGCAAACTGCGCCTTGGCCGTGGAGTCCTGTATCAAATCGATAACCGAGCCATCCTGATTGCGAACGAAAAGATGATTAATCTCATTCCCACCCATATCACTCGTATACACGATTCGATCATCACCGGGAAAATACGATAGGCCGTAAATCGCATTGTCGGCCGAGGCCGTGAGCGGGCTTTGCTGGCCGGTCTTGATATCAATGGCCATTGCATTGAAAATGCCGCTCTCTTTGCTGTTGATCATGACCTTTGAGTCATCGGGC
>CAYMPU010000089.1:0-83125 GCA_964392375.1 uncultured Ohtaekwangia sp.
GTTGTTACCCGCGACGTCAAGACCGGCGAAAAGAAGGGCCCCGATGGCAAGATGGTTGACGTCATGACAAAAGTGGAGGCCAAAGTAACCTATTACCAGAAGGTAAAGACCGCACGCAGTGCCGCCATGCTGACCATCACCGATGCATCAACGCAGGCAGTTCTGGAAACGGAGAACATCGAAGGCCGCTCCTCCTGGCAGTATGATTGGGCCACATTTTCTGGCGACAGCCGTGCGCTCTCGAGCAACCATCAAAACCTGGTCAAGCTGCGGGAAATTGCACCCAATGACCGCGAGCTGTACAACCAGGCTATGAGAAATCTGGAGAGCAATCTGGGGAATAAGCTCAAGAGCTTCTACAACCCCTATTGATTCTGACGCGCAGGCGACAATTGGGTTGGTTTTTGTAAACCATTTCCCGGTGAATCCGGTTAAAGAGCTATACCTATGAAAAGCATCATCACACTGTGCCTGGCGGTTGTCTTTGCGTCAACGTACGGGCAAACCACCAACAAACCCAAGACCATGAACACATCGGAACAATTGGCAACATTTGGCGGGGGTTGCTTCTGGTGCACCGAGGCCGTCTTCCTTGACGTGAAAGGCGTGAGCAAGGTCGAATCCGGGTATGCCGGGGGTACCGTCAAGAACCCTACGTACAAGGAGGTCTCTACGGGTCTGACAGGCCATGCCGAGGTCATTCAAATTACCTTCGACCCCAAAGTAGTCTCCTACGAGGTCCTATTGGAAATCTTCTGGAATACCCACGATCCAACCACCTTGAACCGTCAGGGTGCCGACGAAGGCACTCAATACCGGTCTGTTGTCTTCTACCACAACGAAGACCAAAAAAAGGTCGCTGATCAGTACAAGAGCCAACTGGAGGCCTCCAAGGTTTACAAAAGCAGGATTGTGACGGAGATCACTCCCTTGACCAACTATTACCCTGCAGAAGATTATCATCAGAATTATTACGCCCTAAATCAGGGTCAGGGCTATTGCCAGTATGTAATTCGGCCAAAGGTTGAGAAATTCAGGAAACAGTTCCAGAGCAAGCTAAAATAGGCCCATTACCGCAGGTCCTTTTTCCCTGACTTTTGTATACAAATTGTAACCCGCCCGTCGTTATACCGTTAATACCAACATGTAGAGTAAAACTCTCATAGGTTTAGGTTTAGGTACAAGATACCCTGGCAGGCGGCCGGGGTATCTTGGTTTATAGGCGGTCTGTATCCCCGCTTTTCTAAAATTGCACCTCTTGCGGAACGATGCTAACTCCTCCAATTTTTCTACCAGGCTTGAGCCAAGAAATCGGGTCATTCTTCTTGAAGAATTTCGAACTTAGTAACTGCATTCATCGTTGAGCGGAACTTAAGTACGCACCATTTTCTAACGTATGGGTGTGGTACGGACATCCGTAGTTGTCGGCCAGACAAGGAAAATCAGGGTCTTTACTAACAATAAAAACCTAATAATTAGCTTCCCTGCACATTTTTTAAGGCCTTCAACTCGCAAATTCGCTCAAAAACGCTGAAAATAGCGTTGGCGAATACACACACCTTACACGGATATTACAGAGACATTACAAACATATCCCAGATAACTACCTGAGCAGCGCCAGAGCGCAGTCTGCACTTAACCAACCGGCACAACCAGAGGGTCCAAGGTGTTTCGTTAGAAACTTGATGAACCAGATCACCTACCTTGGCGTTAAGAATCCAAACCCTGCCTGTTATGAAATTCCCAGCCTCCAATACCTTGCTCCTGATTATGATTTCCAGTCTTATGGCTTGTGGACAAACACCTGCCAAGAAGCCTGCCGATAATCCATACGCAAAAAAGACGGAAGCAGAATGGAAAGCCATACTGACACCACTGCAGTTCAATGTACTTCGGCAAAAAGGTACTGAGCGCGCCTTCACCGGGGAGTATTGGGATCATCACGAGAAAGGAAAGTATGTATGTGCTGGCTGTGGGCAGGAGCTTTTTGTTTCTGAAACCAAGTTTGAATCAGGGACCGGGTGGCCGAGCTTCTACCAGCCCATTGTTGCAGAGGCTGTCAGCGTAAATAAGGACGTCAGCTATGGCATGGAAAGAGAAGAAGTTGTTTGCAGTCGTTGCGGCGGTCACCTTGGGCATGTTTTCGATGATGGGCCCAAACCGACAGGGCTTCGTTATTGTATGAATTCGGCTTCGCTGAAGTTTGAGAAGGGGAAGTAATCCACGACTGCCCATGCTAATACCTTGTACAAGGAGACAGGAGGAAGAAGCGTAATTTTGCGTAACTTTTCAGAAAACCTAGCCTATGTGCCGTCTACTGGCCTACCGAGGAACGTCCATCGTCATCAATGATCTGCTTTACAAGCCGAAGAACTCGCTGATCAACCAGAGCCTGAATGCCCGGGAGATTGAAGAGCCTCTCAATGGGGACGGGTTTGGGATTGGCTGGTATGTTCCTGAAGTCAACAACGAACCGGTAACCTTTGTCTCTGTCAATCCCGCCTGGAGCAATCGCAATCTTCGCAACCTGGCCCCGAAGGTAAGAACGGGATGCCTTGTCGCTCATGTTCGTGCAGCCAGTGTGGGAGAAGTTTCGGAATCCAATTGCCACCCCTTCCAATACAAGAACCTTCTGATGGCACACAATGGTGGTATTGAAGAGTTCGGCAAGGTCAAGCGCAAACTGCGGGATCCTCTCTCCGATGAAATGTACAACTGGATCAAGGGCCAGACAGACTCTGAACATATTTTCGCCTATCTGGTCAACTACTTGAATGCCAATCACAAAACGCTGACCACGGATGCTGTGGCGGATGCTTTTGAAAACACATTTGGCTATATCAAGAAGCTCATGGTGGACACCGACATCAAGGAGGCTGCATACCTGAACATGACCGTGACCAATGGTGATTTTATTGTCGGAACACGTTGGTGCAGCGACCCAAAGGAAGAGCCACTCACGTTGTATCACTCTGAGGGCAGTCGTTATGTGGTCGAAGATGGCACCACGCGCCTTGAAGCCCCGAAGGACGATGATATGGCTGTGCTCGTAGTCTCGGAGAAACTGAGTGACGGTCCTGAATGGACCATGATCCCAAAGAACCACCTGGTGATGGTCGAACCTAGTCTTAACGTTCGAGTCAGACCCATTCACACCTAGTCACTTCCATGAATCGATACGATGCAGTCATCGTTGGCGGCGGAATTGTCGGCCTGGCTACCGCCTTGCAGCTCCAGCAGTCGCGCCCTTCCAGCAAGTTACTTCTTATTGAGAAGGAGAACATGCTCGCCCGCCACCAGACTGGAAACAACAGCGGGGTCATCCACTCCGGCATCTACTACAAGCCTGGCAGTCTCAAGGCATCAAATTGTCTCAACGGCTATCGCCTGCTCATCGACTTCTGCAACCAGCAAGGAATACCGTACGACCTGTGCGGCAAGATCATTGTGGCCACCGATGCGCAAGAACTGCCCCTGCTGAATACATTGTATGATCGCGGTATTGAGAACGGCCTGACCGGAATGAAGCGCTTGAAGAAGGAAGCATTGAAAGACCACGAGCCCCATGTCGCAGGCATAGAAGGCATTTTCGTTCCACAAACTGGTATTGTTGATTATACGTTGGTGGCTAACAAATATGGCGAAGTATTGCGTCAGGCGGGAACAGAAATCCGCTTAGGCGAAAAGGTAGTCAACATGCAAGGCACCACGATCGTTACCGATAAAGGGAGCTATAACACGCGACTCATCATCAACTGTGCCGGACTCTACTCCGATAAGGTAGCATCGATGACCATACCCAATCTGAACGTTCGGATCATTCCGTTCCGTGGAGAATACTATAAGCTTCGAAAAGAAAAAGAATACCTCGTCAGGAACCTGATCTATCCAGTGCCTGATCCTAGCTTTCCCTTCTTGGGTGTACACTTTACCCGGATGGCCAAAGGCGGTGTCGAGGCTGGACCCAATGCTGTGCTGGCCTTTCGTCGGGAAGGTTACAAGAAAACGGATATCAACCTGGCGGAACTTACTGAGTCGCTCTTGTGGCCCGGATTTCAAAAGGTGGCAAAGAAGTATTGGCGAACCGGTGTCGGTGAGATGTACCGCTCCTTTTCAAAGGCTGCGTTTACGAAAGCCCTTCAGAAACTCATTCCTGAGATTACGGAAAGCGACCTCGTGGCAGGAGGTGCCGGAGTACGTGCGCAGGCATGCGATCGGGAAGGCGGGCTCGTCGATGATTTCATGATTTTGGAATCTGAGAACGCCATCAACGTGTGCAATGCACCATCCCCCGCAGCCACCTCATCGCTGGCTATCGGGCAAACCGTGGCTAAATTGGCGGTGCAACGGCTCGGCGTCTAACGGCTAAGTGACCCAGTGCAAGGTTTCGGCCGGCAGCGGGTTGCGGAACTCGGTCCCCTGCTCCTGAGCAGCTCTCCACTGCTTCTTCAGCTCGTAATACCATCGTGCCTGCGCATCAGGCTCTCCTACCAACATAAGGGATGGATTCGCCTCAAGGCCTTTGGCAAGCTTGTGAAATACGCCTACGTCTTGCCCGATGAACGTCCTGCCCAGACTCTTCAACGGCCACCAGAGCCAGCGTGTAATGGCCAGCGAAGAATAGAAGAAGTGATTCAGCTCCGTAGAATGATCATCGATGGGTGTCAGCGTTGTAATGGAGACAACCTTGTTCGAAGTTCCTATAGAAATATGCTCCAGACGATTGCCAGGGATGTTGAAGAATATCTCCGTAGAAACATCGCCCTTAAGGACCTTATATCCTTTCGAATTCGCCGATGGAGCATGGCGCACCATCTTGAACCCACGCGGTATGGGTTCAAAGTTCTTGGTTTTCAACTTCAATGATTTTGCCGAGCGCCAGAACCATGACTGGTGAACAAATGTTACATGGGCCGGATCAATCAGGCCAATCACCGAGTGATCGATGTTGGTAGGCAAAATAATCGACTCCACATGAAGGAGATCAAGACCAGGCTCAAGATGAAGATCCGGCAGCGGCTCCTTTGGCTCGACGCTAGCCGTCAATTTATCCGGCAAGTACACCCAAATGGTACCATTGATTTCTGCGACCGGGTACTTCGGAGCTCGGATTTTCGTTACATCGGCTTTGGATTCCGGGGGCAACGCAGGGATCTTCTGACATACGCCTTGCGCGTCAAACTCCCAGCCGTGGTAGCAACATTGAATGTTCCCACTATCCAGTAGATTGCCCTGAGAAAGTGGAACGCCGCGGTGCGGGCAATGATCCTTGAGCGCATACGGAACGCCTTTGGCATCACGTCCAAACACCATGCGCTCTTTGGCAATGGTTCGGCCTACCAACTTGCCCTTTTTCAGCGACCCCGAGGGCATCGCCAGATACCATAAGTTCTTTAAAATCAAATCGCCTTTATCTTCCTGCATGATGGATAGCTATTAGGAGCACAAGTTTAGCACTTTTTTCGTCCCCGAGTCCTGACAAAATTCAGGTTGGGCGAATGGCGGTCACCTCCATCTCGACCAGGTACTCCGGCTCGATGAAGCCGCTTACCTGAATCATCGATGTCGCCGGTTTGATGGCTCCGAATCGCTCACCATGAGCCCTCCCCACCTCGCTCCAGTGACGTATATCGGTGACGTAGATTCTGGTGCGGACGACATCCTCCAGAACGAATCCTGCCTGTTGAAGTACACCCTCAATCTTTTCAATAATGAATCGGGTTTGCTCGTAAAAGTCGCCCTTGCCGACAATGCCGTCGTCATTGACAGCAACGGTCCCAGAGACTTCAAGGGTATTGCCCATGCGCACCGCGCGGCTATAGCCGATGATGTCTTCCCATTTTGCACCGGAAGGGATGTTTTGTCTTTTGATCATTGGTTGATTGGGTTAAGTTAAAGCCAGAAGTTTCAATAATGAATTTCGAATATCGAATATCCAAGTTGTTAGCACAACAAATCGTATTTTGCATATCCATGAAGGCACCAGGTTCATTGTTCACAAGCGACGAGCGGGCTCGTTATAGCAGGCACTTTGTGCTTCCGGGCTTTGGTGAAGAAGGTCAGGAGCGATTGAAGAAGTCCTCCGTTCTCGTTGTTGGCGCCGGGGGTTTGGGAGCACCCGTCCTCTCCTACCTTGCTGCCGCCGGCGTAGGGACCATAGGTATCATGGATGATGACGTAGTCAGCCTGTCCAATTTGCAACGTCAGGTTCTCTTTACCATTGACGATATTGGAAAGGGCAAAGCGGAATGTGCCAAAAAGGCGCTGGTGACTCTGAACAACTCCATTGCCATCAATGTCTACGATTTGCGCCTTACGGCAGACAATGCCCTTGAAATGCTTAAACCCTACCTGTTGATCATTGACGCCACCGACAATTTTCCCACACGCTATCTGCTGGATGATGCTTGCGTAACCCTGAACAAACCATTGATCTATGGTTCTGTCTTCCGATACGAGGGCCAGGTATCCGTCTTCAACCATGCGGGTGGGCCAACCTATCGTGACCTCTATCCACATCCACCGAAACCCGGCACCATTCCTGACTGTGAAGAAGGTGGAGTGTTGGGCGTGCTACCGGGCATCATCGGATCGATCCAGGCCAATGAAGCCATTAAATTGATCACTGGAATTGGCGAACCTCTGTCAGGCCGCCTCCTATTGCTCGATAGCTTGACGATGGAGACCCAAACTATTTCCCTTCCAAAAAAACAGAACGCTTCTAATCGTAGTTTGATTGATTATGAGCAATTTTGCGGCATACCCCCAACCAAAGAGAAGACAGTCATGAAGGAAGTTACGGTTCAAGAACTCAAGGCCCTAAAAGATTCCGGAGCGGATTTCCAATTGATTGACGTCCGCGAACCGCACGAATATGAAACGTGCCATATCGATGGTGAGCTGATCCCTATGGCCGAAATACCGCACAACATCGACAAGATCTCGAAGTCGAAGCAGGTGATCATCCATTGCCGGAGCGGCGGCCGGAGCGGCAACATCGTAAATTGGCTGGAAAAAAATCATGGATTTACCAACCTGTACAATCTCAAGGGAGGCATTCTTGCGTGGGCAAGTCAGATTGACCCCGAAATGCCGACGTACTAAGTTCAGCTCACTTTCACACCGAGGTTGTCACCCAACAGAGAGAACTGTTCCAACCATTCAGCATCGAATTCTTTGGGGCTGGTTTCCCGGTTGTGCATGGACATCTCAAAATATAGGTTCTGACACAAATGGAGGTTTGGCTCCAGCTTGAACTCCTCCAAAATCGGAAACAAGCGATTCAGACGCTGAATGCGTTTTACGTTGTCAAGTTCAGCGTAAATGCGCCGGAGTTCTGCATAAATACTATCGCCGGCACTGCGCTCAACGGATTTTGGGTCCTCGATCTTCAGGTTCCACCGCTTCATCTCCGCGGCAATGCGCTCGAGGGTCTTGATGCTGATCCGGTCCAAACGGAAACACTTGATCAAATCAGCATTGAGAATGTATTCGAACGTCGTCTTATAGGCGTTGGGTATCGGTATGTCATTGTTGGATAAAGCATTCACCAACGGGTAGTCACGGTTATACGTTCTCCGCAATGATGCTTCGATATCCTCAAGGCCCTGACGGGCGATCATATCCAGAATGCGTCGCTTCTCTTCCTTGAACAGATACCAGATGGAATACTTCTCCGGACCAAAGTACGTCTGCATGATACTGATTACATCACCCAAGCGTCCGTCTTCAAAGGCATCGATCATACGGAACTGCATGCCAGAGAATTTGTCGATTTCTATATTGAGTGACAGGTTGCCGATCAGGTCGTGTTTACCGAGGTAAATGACAGCAAAAGCAAAACGCTTCTCCGACCGTGTTACCAGTGATCGAACGCGGGTAATACCGATCACGAGCTTTTGCTCTCCTGCCTCCTTCTTCACAAAGAACTCGTTGGAGGCCTGGTAATTGAAAAGGGGCAGGTTTTCCGGCTCATCTTCAAAGATGGATGACACCGCGTAGTGCATCCCCACGCGCGATAGGTTTGTCTTCGAGGGAATGACAAGCTTCTTATACACCCCTACCCCATCTCGGTAAGCCGCTTCGTTGCTGGGCGCCTTTTCCAAACGATTGAGGAACTCACCTTCCAATACACGCTCCGTAAGCTGCTTGGATAGCTGAACGGCGCGACAGGCATACTGAATGACTTGGACGGTTTCAATACCGGAAAGCTCGTCGAAGAACCATCCACAACTCGTGTACATGAGCATGGCGTGGCGCTGCATTTCCATCAGTCGCAACGCCTTGTTCACATCCACATCCGCAACCGCGTAGTCGCGAATGAATCGTTCGATCGATTCATCGTTGCGTTTGATGATGACGTTGATGTATTCATTCCGGGCTGCCCAAGGGTCACGGAACAGTTTCTTACCTTCTGCTTCAAATATCTCGATGAGGGTATCCCGTAACCAATCAAGCGCATCACGCAATGGACCGCGCCAGGTTTGCGTATAGCCAGGCTTGCCCGAATTGCAACCGCAATTGCTCCGCCATCGCTCTACTCCATGAACACAGCTCCAGGAACTGTTCTCGTTAATTTGCGCCTCATGCTCGGGCGGAAACATCGATAGGTAGTGAGCGTAGTTGGTAAGATTGATGTCGCTGTGGTCATCAATGTGCTCAAGACAGAAAGCCAGAGCCATATCGCCACTCTTGTGGTGATGACCATATGTCTCACCGTCTGTAGCAATATGTACAAGCTGCGGTCCCTGATCGTTCTTGTCAAAGCCGTCCATGAGCCTCTCTGCAAACCGCCTGCCATCGAACAAGAGGCCGTTGAAAGCAACTCCTTGTGATATGTCGCCATCATAGAAGAAGACCACGATGGTTCGGCCTGAAGGTAGGTTGACGCGATAGGCTTTGCGTGTGTCAACCGTTTGGTCGTTGACAGAGTGCCAGTCGCCATCACCGATGCGGCGCGTTGCCTTTGCCTGACGCGGCGCCAGGATGGTGAATACAATACCTTGCTCAGCAAGTACTTCCAATGACTCGGTATCAACGGCAGTCTCCGCCAGCCACATACCTTCGGGTCGGCGTTTGAAACGATACTCAAAGTCACGAATACCCCAAATGACCTGTGTCTCCTTGTCTCGCCGATTGGCCAACGGCAGAATCATGTGATTAAACACCTGAGCTACTGCCGAGCCATGGCCACCAAACCGCTCCTTACTCTCCGTATCGGCTTCCAGAATGGCTTTGTATGTTTCCTTATCGAAATGCTCCATCCAGGACAACAGCGTAGGGCCCACATTGAAGCTGATGCGGGCGTAGTTATTCGTGATGTTCTTGATAACACCTCCTACTTTGTCAAGGATGCGCGAGGAAGAATTCGGCGCATAACATTCCGCGCTGATCCGCTCATTCCAGTCGTGGTACGGGTGGGCAGAGTCCTGGATTTCAATGACTTCCAGCCACGCGTTTTCACGGGGAGGCTGGTAAAAATGTCCGTGAATGCAGATGTACTTCTTGTTAGCCAAAACGATGCTCGTGTTTATACCTTAACTGCCTAAATCAAACTCCGTGACTTCCTTCTCTAGTTTAAGGACACTGATACCCAAGGGTGGCAGAACAAGGGTAACGGAATAATCTTTACCATGATACTTGACCGGAGCCGTAGTCAAATGGCCGCTGTTGAGTCGGCCGGTACCCCCAAATTTGGTCTCATCAGAATTAAAAATCTCCTTCCAATAGCCGCGCTTGGGTACACCGATCCGATAGTGCTGACGTAGCTCTGGCGTAAAATTGCAGACGATCATTAGGGAATCCTCTGGCTTTTCACCCTTGCGCATATAGGCAATGACGCTGTTCAGACGATCCTCATAATCAATCCATTCAAAACCCTTATGGTCAAACTGGTATTCGTACAAGGCAGGTTCTTTTGCATACAATGCATTTAATGCCTTGACCAAATCCAATATACCTTTGTGCTGTGGATATGCGGTCACATGCCAGTCCAAACTCCGGTCGTGGTTCCACTCACCCGATTGCCCAAACTCGGCTCCCATAAACAGTAGTTTGGTGCCTGGGTGCGTGAACATATAGCTGTACATCAATCTCAGGTTCGCGAACTTTCTCCACTCATCGCCGGGCATTCTGCCCAACAGGGAGCCCTTTCCATGAACCACCTCGTCGTGCGACAGTGGCAACATGAAGTTTTCCGTGAAGGCATACATGACACTGAACGTGATGTCGTTCTGATGATACTGGCGATGGATAGGGTCTGTCTTAAAATAGCGCAGTGTATCATGCATCCATCCCATCATCCACTTTTGACCAAACCCAAGTCCGCCCAGATAGGTAGGTTTTGAAACACCTGTCCAGGCTGTCGACTCTTCTGCAATGGTCACGACATCCGGGAATGTGCCGTATACGGTTTCATTAAACTCCTTTAAGAATACGATGGCTTCGATGTTCTCATTGCCACCATACTGATTCGGGATCCACTCTCCTGCCTTTCGAGAGTAATCGAGGTACAACATCGACGCTACGGCATCGACGCGCAATCCATCGATGTGATAATGTTCCAGCCAATACAGCGCGTTGCTGATCAGAAACGCACGAACTTCTGGCCTGCCATAGTTATAGATATAACTGCTCCAGTCGGGATGAAACCCTTTCCTGGGATCAGCATGCTCATATAGATGCGTGCCGTCAAATTCATACAGTCCGTGAGCATCACCTGGGAAATGGGATGGCACCCAGTCGAGGATAACGCCTATACCTGCCTGGTGGAATGTGTCGACGAGGTAGCGAAACTCATCCGGTGTCCCAAAGCGACTTGTAGGCGCAAAGTAACCGGTCAACTGATAGCCCCAGGATCCGAAGAAAGGATGCTCCATCACAGGAAGAAACTCCACATGAGTAAAGCCCATCTCTTTCACATAATCGACAAGATCTTTTGCCAGTTCACGATAGGAAAGCGACCGATTTCCGTCTTCGGGCTTTCGCTTCCAACTACCGGCATGCACCTCATATACTGAATATGGCCTGGCCTTGCCCACCTTCGCCTTACGATCGGCGAGCCACTTCTTGTCCTTCCATTGGTAATCTGACTTCCAGGTGACGGAGGCCGTCTTCGGGGCAATTTCAGCATACGCAGCAAAAGGGTCTGCTTTTTCCAAGTACGACCCCATATTGGAATGGATGGCATACTTGTAGGCCTGCGACTTGCCCAGCCCGGGAATAAACACTTCCCAGATACCAGACTCATCCCATCGTGCCTTCATCGGATTAACGCCGGCCTTCCAGAAATTGAAATCACCGATGACAGAGACATGCAGGGCATTAGGAGCCCACACGGCAAAATAGGTACCCTCTTTACCCTCATGCTCAACGACATGCGCACCCAATTTCTCGTATAGCTTGAAATGCTTTCCGGACTTGAACAGGTAGATATCAAATTCAGTCAGCAGCGTGAAGCTACCGTCCGATGTCGCCTTGACCGGTTGGGTTTGTGTCTTTTTTGCCATGAATATGCTCCCTAATGTAGTTCACAATAGTCAATTCCCCGCCATGGACGTGGTCTTCCGGCTCCCTTTTTCCTTGAAATAGCGGTTCATCTGGTACTCAATTCCACGCAAGGGAATGATGGTCCAGGCAGGACGTCCGTTGAGTTCATAGCCCAACTCGTATACAGCCTTCTCGATCAGGTATGTGCGCAGAAGTACATCATCCTCATACGGCAGTGTTGTACCCAGACCCATGCGCTCCATGTAGGCACCAAAATAGAACCGACCTACGTAGTGCTGCCATTGCTCAGCCCAGGATTCCAGCACCTCGATGTCCTGCTTTCTATAGTTTTCATTGAGCAGGATCTTCCCAAACGCGGCATAATGGAATGAGCGAAGCATTCCGGCCACATCCTTGTAAGGGCTCTTTTTTAGTCGTCTTTCGCTGAATGAAAAACCAGGTTCACCCTCGAAGTCGATGATGATAAAGTCCTTCCCTGTAAATAGCACCTGGCCAAGGTGGTAATCGCCATGAATCCGCGTCTTTATGGCCTTGATACGAATCGTATAGATCTCGCTAAAGCATTCGAGTATCGCATCCTCGAGGAGCAGCACCCGCTCTGCTACAACACGCGTCTCCGCATCCAACTTGGCGAGTGACTGGCGAAGTAACTTGAAGCGGTCCTTTACCAGTTTCCGGAGCGATGAGTACAGCGCCCGCTGGTAATTGCTGGTGAAATACTCCGGCGCAAACTCCGGATTGGTCGAATTCGAAGCCAGCGCCAGATGCATCTCGGCAGTTCGGTGACCCAACCGGACTACGCGCTCATAAAATCCACGTCCAATAAACTCCTGCAGCAACTCCGGGGCCTCTTCAAACTGAATGGCCGGCTTATTGATCAACTTTGGAAGCTTCTCCTTCTTGGCCTTTGACAAGACGCGTTCATAGAAACGACCTACCGAATCAATGGTCATGTTCCAAGCATCGCCCTGGTTCTCCACCTTCTCTTGCAAAAGACCAAAAACGATCGTGCGGCCTTCATCATCGCGATACTCCACGCTGCCCGAATAGCCCGGGCTATTGGCAAAACTCGTGCTTTCCGTCAGAAAGCGAACGATTTCAAGATCCGGATTGATCTCGCGCTCTATCTTCCGATAGAATTTAAAGAAATACTTGTCGTTAAAGATGAAAGCCGTATTGGTACTATCTGCCTTCAATATCTTGGACTCAACCTTATCGAGCTTGATTCGTGAGAATGTACTGGCGTTAAACTCCAGCACACCGTCAGCATCCTTGATGCGAAAGTTCCTCGCAATCTTCGAAAACAAAAAGTCGCGGAAGGCCCTGTCGTAACTGCTGTCGAGGATGAATCCGGTCTTGCCCTGCATCTCCGCGCGGCAGACTACGCTTTGGGTAGTATACTCAACGCGATCCATGATAACTTCTGTTGGAAAGTAAGTCAACGGGAGGAAGTACAATTCCGGAAGGCGTTGAACATAGTGTACCTCGACAAGCACGAGATAGTGCATGGTCTTATCCACCTTCAACGGAATAACCTTATTCACAGTCATCTTGCTGATGGGCTTGGCCTTTCCACCAAACCACCGGCACTTCTTCATGAAGGAAGGAAATATCTTGCGTTCAAGTTCCCTCACCTCCTCGTAGCGCGAGAAAACCTTCTCCCAGGAGGACGATGACTTAAACAGTAACAGCTCGGTTCCTCCACTCCCAGCAATCTTCTTCTCCTGATCATCGACCTGGAACCAGAAATAACCGTAGGGACCAATGGTGATGGGATATTCACCATCACCCACGTTCATGAACTTGTTCTGACTGAAGGCTTCCGTGACTTCGCAGTTTTTGTAGTCCGACAAATCGAGTACGGTTGCCTGCGAGAACTGCGATAAGTTGGCTACGATGATGATACGCTGGGAGTCCATGCAACGCACAAACGAGAGCACTTTGGCATTGCTGCTTTCAATGAATTTCAGATTGCCTTTTCCGAACACACCCAAACGCTTTCGCATAGAAACCACGTTCTTCACCCACCATACCAAAGAGGTCAGGTTTCCCTCCTGCATGGCTACATTCACGGCCTCATAGCGGTATACCGGGTCCGAAATTACTGGAAGGTGCAGCTTCTGCGGGTTGGCCGTTGAGAAGCCAGCGTTCACCTCTGTACTCCACTGCATTGGCGTTCGTATGCCATGGCGATCGCCAAGGAATACGTTATCCCCCATCCCAATTTCATCGCCATAGTACAACACTGGCGTTCCGGGTAGCGAAAGCAAAATGGTATACAACAGTTCAATCTTCCTCCGGTCGTTATTCAACAGTGGCGCTAACCTTCGGTTGATGCCTACATTGTGCTTTGTGTGGGGGTCATTCGCGTAGGCTTTGAACAAATAGTCCTTTTCCTCCTCTGTAACCATCTCCAACGCAATCTCATCGTGGTTGCGTAAAAAGAGTGCCCATTGACTGTTGGCCGTCGCCGGGGGTGTCTGCCCAACGATATCGATAATGGGATAACTGTCCTCCGTGCGAAGTGCGAGGAACAAACGCGGCATGAGGGGATAGTTGAAGCTCATGTGACACTCTGTTCCATTGCCAAAATACGATGCGGCATCCTCCGGCCACAGATTCGTCTCCGCCACCAGAATACGGTTGCTATAGCGCTTGTCAATGTACGCCCGAAGCCGCTTCAGGAAGTTGTGCGTCTCTGGCAGGTTCTCGCAGCTGGTACCTTCCTGCTCGAAAAGAAACGGCACGGAAGCCAAACGGAAACCGTCCACGCCAAGTTTCAACCAAAAGTCAACAACCTTCATCATCTCCAATTGCACGTCGGAGGATTCGTAATTCAGATCAGGTTGATGGCTGAAGAAGCGGTGCCAATAGAAACTCTTCGAGACGGGGTCGAGTGCCCAGTTGGAGGCTTCTTCGCTCGGGAACATGATGCGCGCCTCCTTATACTTCTCTGTCGTATCGCTCCACACATAGTAATTCTTCGTTCTGGAACCCGGTCGTGCTTTGCGCGACTTCTCAAACCACGGATGCTGATCGGAAGTATGATTCAGGATAAGTTCGATGATGACGCGAATATTCCGACGATGGGCTTCCTTCAGAAAGGCCTTAAAATCATTGAGCGTCCCGTAGTCAGGGTGGACATCACAATGATCGGTAATATCAAATCCATCGTCTTTCAGCGGCGATGGATAAAATGGAAGCAGCCAAAGCGTATTAATGCCAAGGTCCTCCAGATAATCCAGCTTTTGAATCAACCCTTTGAAATCACCGATCCCGTCGCCGTTGCTATCAAAAAATGAACGCACGCTCAATTCATAGAGCACAGCATCCTTGAACCACAACGAATCTTCCTTACTATGGATGGCCATAACCAATTACATTTGAGATGCGTGGATTTCTAACGTAAACAGGTGGAAGGGCATCTTACTGGGTTCCAATTCCACATAATTCCATTCCTGGGTCCAGGTGTAGTTCTCACCGGTAATCAGGTCCTGAAGTTTGACATTGATCAACCGTCCAGCCATTGACAACTGCTGTAAGGGCAGCTGAACATATCCCGTCTGTCGCTGATGAGCATCCAGATTCACCACAACGAGAATCATACTGCTGCGGTCATCGGTGGATTTGAGATAAGCAATGATGTTTTGGTTCTCTAAATTACTAAATGAAAGATTCCACGTCGACTGCAATGCTGGATGCTCTTTACGGGCCTTATTCACCAGGGTAATAATATCTGTCATCCGGTTGGTCTTGCGCCAGTCATAGTGCTTGACTTCGTATTTCTCTGAATTGAAGTACTCTTCCTTCCCTTCCACCGGCACATTCTCACCAAACTCATATGGAGGTCCATACATACCGTAACTGGATGACAACGTCGAAGCCAGGGCGAATCGAATGATGAACATGTTCTCTCCCTGATGCTGGAGGTGCCACGGCAGAATATCCGGTGTGTTGGGCCAGAAATTGGGGCGGAAGTAGTTACGCGATGATCCATGGACCAGTTCGTTCATGTACTCCATGATCTCCTGCTTGGAAACTCGCCAGGTGAAGTAGGTATACGATTGTGTGAATCCAAGCTTGGCAAGGCTGGCCATAACTTTAGGACGAGTAAATGCCTCCGCCAGAAATAGGATGTCGGGATAATCCTTATTGACTTCAGCGATCACCCATTCCCAGAATGGAAAGGGCTTTGTATGGGGGTTATCCACCCTGAAGATGGTGATTCCCTGTTCAATCCAGTAAACAATAACAGATTTCAACTCTTCCCATAGTCCCTTCCAGTCTTCAGTCTCGAAATTGAACGGGTAAATATCCTGGTATTTCTTCGGCGGATTTTCGGCATACTGAATGGAGCCGTCAGGGCGCTGCTTGAACCACTCGGGGTGCTCGCTAACATAGGGATGATCAGGCGCACATTGGAAGGCCAGATCAAGTGCTATGCGAATGTTGTATTTCTTTGCCTCCTGCTGTAGTCTCTTGTAGTCCTCCAGTGTACCCAACTCCTTGTGAATAGCCTTATGCCCACCTTCGTCACTGCCAATAGCCCAGGGTGATCCCGGTTCACCGGCCATTGCCGAGACACTGTTGTTTTTGCCCTTGCGGTTCATCTTGCCGATGGGATGAATTGGTGGCAAATACAGAACGTCAAAATGCATTGATGCAATGCGTGGTAACAATTTAATCGTATCCTGAAACGTACCGTGCACGCCGGGTGTCAGTGAACTCGACCTGGGAAACAGCTCGTACCATGTGCTGAACAATACTTTTGGATCTTCCACCCGTACTTCCAACTGCTTGTCCGATTTCGTGACGTACTGTCGCAGCGGATACTGGTGAACAGCCTGCTTAAAATCATCAGAAAGAACAATGGCAATCGCCTCCCGCTGGCGGGTCTTGCTTCCCATAATTTCTGCCCAGGTTATCAATTGAGGATCCTTGGCTCCTACGGTTCGCAACAAATCAGCACCTTCAAGAAGTTCTAAGGTCACATCGATCTGCGCTGCAATCTTCTTCTTGATGCCATCATACCAGGTGTCCAGATGATCAACCCATCCCTGCACATAGAAGTAGTAGGAACCTTTTTGTGTGACGTGAAAACTTGCTATCCAACCATCGTTGATTCCCGGTTGCATTTCTACCGAAGACCAGGTACCTGAGGCACCAAACGTGTACAACACCTCGGCACGTATATGATCATGGCCATCGGAAAAAATGCTTGCTGTAACATCCACCCGTTCGCCAGCTGTCCGCTTGGCTGCGTACCTGCCGTTATCGACTTGCGGCTGAACATCTTCTATGATTACCCTTTGTTGGCCCATATACATATCAAATACCAAGATAAAGTCTACCTCATTTTAAATACATGTACCCCATACGGAGGCAGTTGCAATGTCAGTCCCTCCTGCGCATTCCATGGTACAGAAACAGAATCGCTGAGCAGGTCTATCAGTTCGAGGCTGCTGTCACTTTTGAGTGACCATGCCTGCATCAATTCCGGTGTCAGCCGAACCTGTACGCGCTCTGGACGGCGGTTAAATCCTCCAATAACAATGAGTCGCTCATCATCCGAACCCCGGGCATACGAAATGACGCGATCGCTATGCCCATCGGATGCAACGTTGAAAGCCGTCAGATCGTGATAGGTTCCCTGGGTGATGGCCTTGCTTGTTCTCGATAGCGTTAGTATGCGGGCGTATGCTGCTCGTAAGGCGTTCTGATCTTCACTAAGCTGTCCTCCGTCAAAGGCTCCTCCGTTTACCCACTTCTGAAATTCAGGTACACCCCAATAATCAAAGTTGCTTGTACGACCATCATTACTACCAAAGCCCTCCGAACCCAGTGCAGGTTCTCCAACTTCCTGGCCAAAGTAAATCATGACAGGC
The DNA here is from genome assembly GCA_964392375.1 of uncultured Ohtaekwangia sp. Classification (GTDB taxonomy): domain Bacteria; phylum Bacteroidota; class Bacteroidia; order Cytophagales; family Cyclobacteriaceae; genus ELB16-189. The sequence goes on from CAYMPU010000089.1 coordinate 17,394, forward strand.
CCCTGATCGATGGTTGCACTGATCACCATGGCGGAAATCGCTTTTGCCGGATTGCCGGCGAAATATGTTGATGCAATTCGTTGCTCATCGTGATTCTCCAGGAAGTGAAGCATCCGGCCATTCAGGTTTTGAAGTGCATGCTGAATTCGGGGAATATCTAGAGTACTTGCATGGCCATTGATCAGGAGGCGAAGGGTATCATACAACTGGACTTTGTCGTAGAGAAAGTCAAAACGACCACGTTCAACATAATTTGTATACTGACCCGGCTTGTATATCTCTGCGATGAAAACCAATTCGGGATTAACCACCTTCACCTGTGGTATCACCCAATGCCAAAACTCAACAGGCACCATCTCGGCCATATCACAACGAAAGCCATCGACATGCTTGCCGGCCCAGAAAACGAGGATGTCTTTCATCCGTACCCAGGTATCCGGAATAGAATCAAAGTGAGCAGTTCGACCATTGAGGTAGTCGACTCCGTAATTGAGTTTTACCGTTTCGAACCAGCTATCGGCAGGAGGATTCGCCACAAATTTGTCATCACCCGTAGCTTTGGCCGGCATTTCTTCATAGCGACCATCCATCCCGCTATAGTATGGACTGAATTGCTTGCTGTGGTCTTTGGGGGGCTGAAACGCCTGGCCAGGCAAGTAGTAGAAATTATTGTTCACTGCGAAGGCCTTATCTTTATCATCATGTTCCCCGAAGTCAGGGACGCCATCCGGCTTTACATCGGAGTGATACGAACGGGCCACGTGGTTCGGTATGAAATCAATGATCACCTTCATTCCTGCCTTGTGGGTGCGATCGACCAACTGCTCAAACTCTCCCATCCGGTTCCTTACATTGACAGCCAGATCTGGATCGACATCGTAATAATCCTTAATCGCGTAGGGCGAGCCTGCACGTCCTTTTACAACATCGGGGTCATCAGCCGGAATGCCGTAGGAAGTATAGTCCGTAAGCGTCGCATGCTCAATGATACCTGTATACCAAACATGGGTGACGCCGAGTTCCTTAATCCCTTCGAGGGCGGCAAACGAGATATCGTTGAATTTTCCAACCCCGTTGTCCTCAATGGTTCCAAAAGGTTTGTTGTTGGCGGTCGTATTGCCAAAAAGACGAGTCATCATTTGATAGATGACGAGCTTGGTTTGCACACTGGGGCTTTCTGGCACGGGTGGAATCTTTTCACGACCAGGCGCACAGCGAAGAATGAGAACAGCAGTAATCAAAAGTGCAACAACCGAGGTGCGCATAGCAGGTACAGGGTCCAAGATAGGTGCTGTACGTGATGCGAAAAAGAGGAAACTGGCTAGATTGAAACCTCAGTTTTCCGCAATCGATTGATACTCAGAAAATCAATCTTACGAACGGCTGCCATTTTAACTATTTTTGGACAGAATGAGGTACATGACCATCCTACTATGCCGGATTGTAATGGCGATAACAGTCTCCCTGATTCCTTTGTTAGTCAAAAGTCAAAATACTTCAGGATTGAGGGAATCTCCCTATACACCCACAACTCACGAGAGAATACACTATGGGATAAGGGCAGGGTTGAATCTCACAAAATGTCAATTTGGAGAAGGAACCCGGCAGTCCCTCCAGCCTTTGACATCGCTTGGTTGGATGGTCGCCGGTATCGCCGCTTATCGATTCAATCATCGATTTGGACTTAAGGCAGAACTAGGCTATACCAGGAAAGTAAGCAAGTTTCAGGATGATAGTCTCGGCTACGAGAATAGACTAAACCTACACTTGGTCGACTTTTCCCTCATTGCCTATTGCCGATATCCGATCCACATCGGGAAATTGAAATCAGATTTCTACTTCGGCGCAGGCCCGAGCCTATCGTACTGGATTGGATCAGATGGATCTTTAACCACGACCAATGGAACGCTCCATTATCCAGTAGTTCTGTCTGTAGAGCCTCAAACTTCCACGGAGACCATGTATTTGACAGGTACCAATCAATGGCAACTGGGCCTCGATGTCGGAGCCGGAATTATGGTACCCGTCACTCGCGTGCAACGATTACTTTTGGAACTACGAGCCAACATTGGGTTCACTTCACTGGGAGATCCGGAGAGTACGGCCCATTTTCAGGGACTGAGTGCGTTGGATCCTTACTTCCTAACACAAAAATTACATTCGCTGACATTGTCGGCGTCCTATGTGTTCTCCTACAACCTATTGGAATCCAAGTTGGGGCGGAGCACGAAGGAAAAGACAATCAAAAAGCGAGATCCGCGAAAGCAGAAAAAGGACAAGTCATATCTCGATACGCGGATCAAAAAATAGCTCCGGCGATTGTCGCCGTCATCATCGTTGCCAGCGAAGCGGCAATCATAGCCCGGAATCCCAGTCGCGCCAGATCGCCAGTCCTACCCGGGGCCATCCCGCCAATTCCACCAATCTGTATCGCAATAGAGCTGAAGTTGGCAAACCCGCAGAGCGCATACGTTGCGATCCGGATCGACTTATCACTCAACGTGCCGGCCGCTTTCATGCTGGCAAGATCCAGGTAAGCAACAAATTCATTGATCACCATTTTTTGTCCGAGCAAGCTCCCCACCTGAATGGATTCCTCCCAGCTGACGCCGATGCCAAAAGCAAACAAGCGGAAGACCTGTCCCAGAATGTATTGCATGGAGAAGCCCTGGTAAACGCCGTTGGTTGAGCTGCGCACAAATTCATTCAACCCTGTAAGGGCCCCCACAAAGTCAACAAGAATCCAATTGAGCGCATAGATGATGGCAATGAATGCGAGCAGCATGCCGCCAATATTCAACGCCAGCTTAAGTCCATCCGCGGCTCCATTCGCCAATGCTTCCACCACACTGCTGCCAATTTGTTCTTTGTTGACTTGTAGCTTGGTGTCAATCTTTTCGGGCTCGGATTCAGGCATGAACATCTTGGAGAGCACAATGGCTGCAGGGGCATTCATGATGGACGCACTGAGCAGATACGTGGCATACTTTGCCTGCTCCTGCATGTCACCTCCGCCAAGAAATGATACATAGGCGGCCAGCACGCTTCCCGCCAGAGTTGCCATCCCCCCTACCATCACGCAATGCAGTTCCGACTGCGTCATTTTGGGAATGAATGGCTTGATGAGCAGCGGTGCCTCCGTCTGACCCATAAAGATATTGGCAGATGCCGACAAGCTCTCGGATCCCGAAAGTCGCATCGTCTTGGCCATGATCCAGGCAAATCCCCATACCACTTTCTGCAGTATGCCCAAGTAATAAAGACCACTGGTGATTGACGAAAAGAATATTACGGTGGGAAGTGCCTGGAACACAAAGAGAAATCCAAGATTATGTCGCACGTTGGTTATCCCATCACTATTCTTGGCCAGGTCACCATACAGAAATTCGGCGCCTTTGAGTGCGAAACTCAGAAACTTGACAAATTTCTCGCTGATGTAAATGAAGGCGGTCTGCGCAAATTCAACTTTACCGATGAGAAGCCCGAAGACGAGTTGGATGCATATTCCGATGACGACCAGCCGCCAATCAATTTTCTTTCGGTTAGCTGAAAACAAGTAGGCAATTGCGATGATCAGCAACAACCCCGCAATGCCTCTCATGTATTCCATGACACAATACTATAAAGGTGGTTTGAATTCGTCGGTCAACGGACCATCAGTTCCGTTTTCCCAGTTCGTCGCGGATTTTGGCAGCTTTTTCGTAGTCTTCCTTTTCGATGGCCGCCTTTAGCATTTCGTTAAGCTTCTCGATGGAGTAACTTTTGTAATCGTCGCCCTTCTTCGTCGATTCCTTCTTCACCTTTACTTTCGACTCCGGCTTTGTCTCGGATTTCTCTTCCTTGTCTTCCTCCTCTTCCTCATCGGTAAGTACAATGCCCGCTTCGGCGAGAATGTTCTCATAGGTAAATATTGGGGCATCAAAACGTAAACCGACTGCAATTGCATCCGAAGGACGCGCATCGATCTCGGATTTCTTCAGGCCGTCAGTACAGACAATTTTTGCAAAAAAGACACCCTCTTTAAGGTCGGAAATCAGGATCTCCTCCACGTGGAAGTGAAACGAATTGGCGAAGGATTTAAACAGATCATGCGTCATCGGCCGGTTCGGCACAATCTTCTCAATTTCAATGGCAATGGCTTGCGCCTCAAACATGCCGATAATGATCGGCAGTCTGCGGTTGCCTTCTGCCTCTCCCAACACCAGGGCAAAAGACCCGGTCTGCGACTGACTGGACGAGAGCCCAAGAATCTCCAGCTTTATTTTCTTCAACGCCACGCTATTCTATATCAGTTTGAAACTACGTAAGGACCAAGGTATACAAATTATTTTGCCGCTTTAAGGGCATTCGTCAGTTTCGGGACAACATCAAAAGCGTCACCGATGATGCCGTAGTCGGCCGCCTTGAAGAAGGGTGCGTCGGCATCCTTATTGATGACCACAATACACTTGGAGGAGTTCACTCCCGCCAGGTGCTGAATGGCCCCGGAAATCCCAATCGCTACATAAAGCTGTGGCGCCACTTTAACGCCTGTTTGTCCAACGTGCTCATGGTGGGGTCTCCAGCCCATATCGGATACGGGCTTGCTGCAGCCGGTTGCCGCGCCCAGTGTTGCCGCCAGTTCTTCCAGCATGGCCCAATGCTCCGGACCTTTCATTCCCCTGCCTCCGGATACCACAATGTTGGCTTCAGGAAGCGAAACAGCCGTTGAGGCCTTTTCACTAGAAAGCACCTTGGTGTTGAAGTCCTTGGCATCCAAAGCAGGTGAAAATGCTGTTGGAGCAACCGAAGCACCAACTTCTTTCAATGCTGCGGCATTCTTTTTAATGGCGATCACTTTCTTCTCCGATTTCACTTCAACCGTAGCGAATGCTTTGCCGGTATAAATGCTGCGCTTTACCGTAAACCCTGATGTTGTATTCGGCAACTCAACCACATTGGACGCAAAGGCAGCGCCCGTCCGGACAGCTACCTTGGCGGCAACCGGCGAACCTAAGGAAGAGTTTGCCAATACCAGATTATTGGAACCTTCCTGCTGCATGGCCTGAATGACGGCCGAAGCAAATACCTGTATGATGGGATGATCCAACTTTGCATCAGCGGCGTGAAGGACTTTCCCAGCTCCGAACTTACCGACTTCGCCGAGCGCACCAGGATCAATGGTTCCCAGAGCGAGCGCCGTAACGTCACCACCCATCGCCTTGGCGTATGCTACAGCTTCCAAGGAAGTCTGCTTCACTTTCCCCTCAGCGTGTTCTATAAATACCAGCGTTTTCATTCTCGTTTCTTGATGTTGTTATTTTCCGAATCTCGGATAGGTTATAATACTTTGGCTTCACCCTTCAGGCGCTTGACCAGTTCTTCTACGTTATCCGGTGAAATCATTTGAACGGCACCCTTGGGCGGAGGAAGCTCAAACTTGAGTGTCTTCGCGTTACCGTCAGCGGCCTTCGGCTCCACCACTTTCAATGGCTTTGTGCGGGCACTCATGATGCCTCGCATGTTGGGTATTTTCCACTCTGCGATAGGCTCCTGACAGCCCGCCACCAGCGGAAGGCTGGCCTCTACATATTCCTTACCTCCTTCAATCTCTTTGGCCATCTTTACCGTAGTACCGTCAATATCCAATTTCATCACCGGTGACACCGCCGGAACACCAAGCATCTCTGCAACCATCGCATGGACGACGCCCCCGTTAAAGTCGATCGATTCGCGCCCCATCAATACGAGATCATATCCCTTTGCATGCTCCGCGATTTGTGAGGCCACAAAGAACGAATCCGAAGGCTCTGCATTCACCCGAATCGCATCATCGGCGCCAATGGCCAATGCCTTACGGAGAGTCGGCTCGGTTTCAGCTGGGCCTACATTAAGAACCGTCACGGTTGCTCCAAGCGTCTCCTTCAACTCCACAGCGCGGGCCAACGCATAATCATCATAGGGGCCGATGATAAATTGAACTCCCGAGGTGTCAAACTTCGTATTATTGTCAATAAAATTGATCCGAGAGGTAGTATCAGGAACGTGCGTAATGCACACTAAAATCTTCATAGTCAATAGGTTAATCGAAAGACAACATTCGATGGGGCAAGATAGTAAAATGACTGATTTCTCAATTGGAATATTTCTCGTTTGCGAACCGGAAACACATGACGCGCATTGAACAATTGAAACAATTTATCCTGGATGATCCCGGAGATCCATTTCCCCGGTACGCGCTGGCTTTAGAGTACCTCAAGATGGAATCTTCACTTGCCCGTAGACAATTTGAGGAACTACTGCAACAATTTCCCGACTACCTCCCCACCTACTACCCCGCGGCTCACCTCCTGATTGAATTGGGTGATGCGGCCGGCGCAGCGTCCTTGTTCCACCGTGGAATTGAAATCGCCCGCAGCCAGGCCAATCGAAAGACAGAAATGGAACTCCGTCAGGCGTACGACCAGTGGGAGTTTGAACGCAGCTAATACAGACTCAAATCTGGAAGACGATCTTCCCAACCTTATCCGGAAGCAGGATATCAGCAAACGATTCGGGAAGTTTCGAGAATGGACGGATACTGTCGACAATGGGTCGTATCTGATGTTTACCCATGAAGGCAAGCATCTCCTCAAACTCATGATCATTGCCCATGGTTGTTCCCTGAAGCGTGAGGTGATTCCAGAACATCCGATACAAATCAACTTTTGACGGAAGTCCGTTGGTAGCACCATAGAACACAATCTTTCCATTGGGCTTGAGGATCTTGATGAAGTTGTTGATCTGGTCACCTCCAGCACTGTCGATGATCAGGTCGAACCCGCCCTTCGTCTTCCACAACTCACTATAGTTATTCTCCTTCTTGTAGTTGTAAGCCCCCTTCGCTCCCAGTTTCATGGCGCGGGCAAGCTTTGTATCACTCCCGGAAGTAACATACACATTGGCTCCTGCCGCCTGGGCAAACAGGAAGCAGAATTGTGCCACCCCACCCCCAAAGCCAGAGACCAGTACATTTTGTCCGGCACGCAACCCACCCTGCCTAAATAGTGCACGAAATGCCGTCAGCCCACCGAGGGGAATGGCGGCAGCATGGATGATATCCAAATGGAATGGCTTGGGCTGCAATCGGTCAACATCACACAAGCAGTACTCGGAGAAGGTACCGTTGACCGGCATACCCAGGATACTGTAGTTCTTGGACTGGACATCCGGATCGGGGCCCCAGTTGACATTAGGATTGATGACTACTTCTTTTCCAACCCAATCGTTGTCCTTAGCATCACCTACATGTTCCACGACACCCGATCCATCTGAACCCAGTATACCACCATAGCGGATGTTGGGATACTTGCCTTCCTTGATCCACTCATCCCTGCGATTCAACGAGATGGCCTTCATCTTCACCAGGGCCTTCCCGGGTGAGGGTGCAGGCTTCTCAAATTCCTTCCATTCAATCTGACCGGGACCAACAAGTACAAGGGCTTTCACGCGTTTGGGATTAGGGTTTCAACAAGAAAATAAATGCAGTTCAAATGGTCAAGTCTTCACCATCCTAAATCTTCAGGCGGGGATATGTTCCGGTAAAGTGAAGTAGAAGGTCGCCCCTTCGTTTACCTGACTTTCCACGTAAAGGTCGCCACCATTGCGTCTTACCAATTCCCGACACATGGGAAGACCTACGCCACGGCCCCGGGCACCAGCATGTCCAACCGGGTCGCTGGACCAGGCGAATATCCGGGACATTTTATCCGCGCTGATGCCAACTCCGTTGTCTTTAACGCCCAAGGTGATCAGGTCGTCCTTCTTTCCACTAAAAAGTGTTACTGTCTTACCTCCAGGGGTAAACCGAATGGCATTGTACAGCAATGTGCGCAAGATTATGGCCATCATGGTGCGATCAGCATAGGCATGCAGATCAACGGGGATGAGGAAACTAACGGTAACACCCTTTTCTCCTGCGATAGGACGCAGTTGCTCTTCCACCTCGGAGGCTAAGTCGTGGCATCGGATAAGCTCTGGACGAAAGGGCATAGTGCCAGACTGCGTGAAGGACCATTCCAGCAACTGATTTAAGGATTGCGTTAACGCATGACTTGCCGTATTCAGGTGGTGCAAGTAAGCAGCGACCTCCTTCGTATCCATCGTGCTCAGTTGGCCCGGCAAACTCCTCGTCAGGTTGTTGTAGGTAGCCAAGGGAGCCTGTAAGTCGCGGGCGACTACAGTAAACAGCTTTTCCTTCATGACCGTGAGCTCGCGAATTCTTTCCTCGTGTTCAAGTATCCTCTTTTTCAACCGCGCATGACTTCTGTACCAGAAAATCAGTGCCATGACCGACAAGACCAAAGCACCACCCATGAGGATTTTAAAGAACTCCCATTGCTGTTCTCGTTGTGCATTAGCCTCGTACCACTTCGTCTCCCATTCCGCCGTCCGGATAGCCGCTTCATTGGCTCCCAGGATGAGCTCATCGCGCACATGCTCTACACGCCGGTCGGCTTCAGCCAGCTTCACCGAATCATCGTACTGCATATAGAGCTTGTGATACGCTAAAGCTTTGGCTGTGTCCAATAATTGTTCTGCCAACTGAAAGCGGGATCGAAAACAGTCTCGCAGGAATTCCATGTTTCCTGATCGGCGGGCGGCAACCTCGGAACTGTCGGCATAGTGCGCTGCCGTATCGAGTTGATTGATCTCGGTATACACACGAAACAGATTGCTATAGTCAGGGAACCTGTCTCCACGTTCATCAACCCATGAGAGCGCCTGTCGGTAGTAGCCCAAAGCCTTTCTATAATTGGATTGATCTTCAAAGAGCCGTCCCAATTCCCGGTTGATCGCTGTTCGTCTTTCATTGTTTGCCTGACTTAACGCCAAACCTGTTGTCAGGTATTCCTCCGCTTCCGAATACCGTCCCAACTTTCGAAAGACCTGAGCCATGTGGAAGGTGACATCCTGTAAGCCAGCGCTATCCTGCAATTCCAACGCTACTGCCATGGCTTGCTGATAGCGGTCTAAGGACTCTTTGTACAACGTCTGTCGTTCGGCAATGCTCGCCAGTGTGCTCCAGCACTCCAATTGGCCGGACTTGTCGCCTCGTTGTCGAAAACGAGTCAGTGCTTTCTCATAGAAGTCGCCTGCACGTTCCAGAGCAGACTTTTGGGAGGCCACAAATCCCAGATTGGCGTAAGCCCTGCCACATACCTCAATATTTTCAGGCGAAAGGCGAAGGGCCGTCCAGGCATGGGCTGCGGCTGAATCCAGAATCCCTGTCTGAATGTAGGACGAGCTGATTTTTGTGTGTATTCGCGAAAGGTCATCGGGTGAGGAAAAGTTTGCGAGCTCATTCTCCAGGAGTAGAATGGCCGATTCCGGGAGCTTCTTTGGATCATCCGCTACCTGTAAGATGCTATCGATACGGCTGACGGATTGCGCCGCCGAGAGGTGACTCAAGACAAATAATATCAAGAAGGCCGGAAAGCACTTTGCCAATCGGAAAGACATGGAACAGGGGTGTTTGTCCAGTCTAAAACTACTCGAATAACTGCGAAATAGAAATGCTTAGAACGGCATGTCGTCATCATTCCTCGGTGGTGGCGGCGGGGCCTCATCGCGGAAGGTGTTGAGGCGGCTCTCACGGGTGATGCTACCGAATGCGGAGGTATCGCCGGAGGGGCCATCGAAATCCGCAAACTTGGTGTACTTGCCGATGAACTTGAGTCGAACAGTATCCAGCGAACCGTTCCGGTGCTTGGCCACAATGACCTCGGCCATACCGTTGGTGGGCAAACCTTCTTCGTCAACAGTAATCTTATAGTACTCGGGACGATAGAGGAACATGACGATGTCCGCGTCCTGCTCGATGGATCCTGATTCCCGCAAGTCAGACAACTGAGGGCGCTTATCACCGCCTCGGGTCTCCACACCCCGGCTCAACTGCGAGAGGGCAATGACCGGAACATCAAGCTCCTTGGCAATTCCTTTAAGGGCCCTTGATATGGAGGCAATCTCCTGTTCCCGGTTCCCCTGGCTGTCGCCCTTCATGAGCTGGAGGTAGTCGACGACGATCAATTGAATATTGTGTTCTGCCTTGAGTCTCCGGCACTTAGCCCTTAACTCCAGAATGGATAGTGCAGGGGTATCGTCAATAAATATGGGTGCCGCTGATAGCCGGTTGGTACGATGTACAAGTTGCTGCCACTCAAACTCGGCGAGGTTACCCCGCTTGATTTTGTCGGATTCCAATTCAGCTTCTGCCGAAATAAGTCGGTTAACCAGCTGGAGGGACGCCATTTCCAAAGAGAAAATGGCTACCGGGTGGTTGAAGTCTACGGCAGCGTTGCGCAGGGCGGATACTACAAAGGCCGTCTTACCCATACCTGGGCGGGCTGCAATGATGATCAGGTCGGCACGCTGCCAGCCGCTCAGGATACGATCAAGTTTACTGAAGCCAGACGGAATACCGGTCAGTCCGTCCTTGTGATTCTTCCTCTCCTGGAGCTCCTTTACTGCCTTGAACATCAAGGACTTCATGGTATCGTAGTTCTTCCGGAGGTTTGAGTCCGAAATGGAGAAAATCGACTGCTCGGTTTTGTCCAGGAGGTCAAACACGTCGGTCGTGTCTTCGTAGGCGTCCTGTTGAATCTGAGAGGATATCTGTATCAGATCACGCTTGATGGCCATTTCGATGATGATCCTCGCGTGGTACTCGATGTTGGCGGCAGAACTCACCCTGGAGGTCAGTTCGGCAATGTAATAGGCCCCACCGGTCAGTTCCAGCTTACCGTTTTTCCGTAGTTGGGCTACTACGGTGCGCATGTCCACCGGTTCCGATGCTTTGAACAAATCGGTGATGGCCTGGTAGATCTCCTTATTCTGTTCTTTGTAAAAATGATCGGGCCGGAGGAACTCAATAACGGTTGTTAACGCGTTCTTTTCCAGCATCAAAGCCCCAAGCACTGCTTCTTCCAGATCAAGCGCCTGAGGCGGCAGCTTGCCGAGGTTCTCCGAGATATCCCGGGGAACGAGCTTGGCAATTTTGGTGCTGCCTGACCTCAAAGACGTTGACCGTTGCTCCATACTTCGTGGTTGTTGGATGCGATAGTTAATTGGAGGAACAAACCTAAAGATTGATTCACGTCAAAAAATCCCCCACGTCCACAAACTCTAAACAATCTACAAACAACAACAACACCGATTGTTAATAAATTTCATCCGGATCTGATTATTTTTCAATGCGCTATGGGTTGATCAACGAACTTCAATTTGTAATGTGCTAAGCATGAACCGTTTCACGGGACAAACATTTTACCTTAACTTGAAGGCTCAAAGTTCCTGAATGGACAAGAAAGGTAAAATCCATTTTACCGGGATCAGCAGTCCGGTGATGTTTGACCTGGCCATCGCACTCAAGTCGGCCGGCTATGACGTTTCAGGTTCAGACGCAGCGGTAACCGATGCAAATGCCAAAGATAAGTTGCTGGAAAACGGACTGTTACCCACTCCTGGCTGGCAACCGGATAAGCTGAAGTCCGACCATGTCGCTGTCATCATCGGCCCTTCAGTTTCCGGAGATAACCCCGAAATCCATCGTGCCCTGGAACTTAGGTGCCGGTCCACTCCTATGCCGAGTACATATATCAAGTCTGCCGTAACAAGCATCGGGTGGTGGTGACGGGGAGTCATGGCAAGACCATGATCACGTTGCTTATCCTGCATGTGCTCCGCTACCACAACCGGAAATTTGACTTTGTATTGGCCAAGCAAGTGCCCGGGGTTAAAAATACGGTTCAACTCACGGATGCACCCCTGGTCATCATAGAGGGACAAGACAGCCTTGCCTCTACTCTTGACCCAACGACCATCTTCCTGAAATACAATCACCATATCGGTGTCATCAGCGGCATTGAATGGTCTCCATCAACGGCATTTCCTTCAAAAGCAGAGTACACGCGGCAGTTCAGTCTGTTTGAGTCCAACACGCCAAAGGGAGGCGTGCTCATCTATTTTGATCTTGAGCCCGTTGTGACGGCGCTGGCCAAAGTGAACCAGCCGGATGTTCTCTACATTCCATATAAAACGCACGCCACCACCTATGATGGCGGAAAGGAGTACCTCGTGGAGTCCAGTACGGAGCGGCATCCTTTCAAACTCACAGGAAAGCACAATCTCCAAAATATCAGCGCGGCAAAGGAGACCCTGAAGAAGCTGGGAATTACCACCGCGATGTTCTATGAAGCCATTCAAAGCTTCGGCGGGGAAACGATCTGATTCTCATTCCTTACCTTTACCCCTCCATGAAGCTAAACCTCAAAATACCCCTCTGCTTTTTTGATCTTGAAACCACTGGCACCAACATCGCGCAAGACCGCATTGTTGAGATTGCCGTGATCAAGTTGATGCCCAACGGCGAGGTGCTGGAAAAGCATAACCGTGTGAATCCAACCGTTCCCATCCCCGCAGGCTCAACCGCCATCCACGGCATCAGCGATGAGGATGTAAAGGGAAAGCCGACGTTTAAAGAACTGGCCAAGGAATACGCCAAATTCATGGAAGGGTGTGACCTGAGCGGTTTCAACATCCTCAAGTTCGATATTCCTCTCCTCGTGGAAGAGTTCCTTCGAGCCGATGTAGAATTCGACTACTCCCGCAAACGTATCATCGACTCCCAGAGAATCTATCACATGATGGAGAAAAGAAACCTCTCCGCAGCTTTCAAGTTCTACTGCAGCCAGGACCTCGCCAACTCCCATAGCGCAATAGCGGATACCCGTGCCTCTATGGAAGTCTTGTTGGCTCAGGTGGCCAGGTATGAAAATCAGCCAGTTACAGACCCTTTGGGCAACCCTATCGGCGTTGTGAAGAATGATATGGACGAGCTCAACAAACTCGCCTCATCCGATATCGTCGACCTGGCTGGCCGTATGGTCAAAGACGCCAGCGGCGATGCCTTGTTCAACTTCGGCAAACACAAGGGAAAGAAAGTGCTTACCGTTCTCAAAGATGAACCCTCCTACTACGACTGGATGATGAACGGGGATTTCTCGCTTGATACGAAGAGGCGGCTGACGGAGATCAAGCTCAGCATATTGAAGACGAAAGTGTAGGGGGAAGCTTTTGGGTGTTGGCCAGTACCCAGTACAGTACACAGTAGCACTGGATTCCTCGCTGCGCTTGGAATGACAGGTCGGTTGGTTAAGTATTAATGGTTCGCTCGGACGCTCGGACGTTCCCACTTCACGCAATTTTCTAGTTTCAAATGGATCAGGCCAAACTCCATTGGCAGTTGCCTGTACCAAGTACCCAGCGGCTACTCCTCCTTCCACGTATGATCCGCCAATAATTTCACAGCAGCAACAAACGCTTTAAATGGAATCTTCGCTCCCCACTCCTTCGGACCTACCAGCGACACAAGGTGTGAACCGTCGGCTTTCTCGTACAGGTAATATGTCTGGCCTATCACCGGGTTGAAACTCAGTTTGGCATCGTAGATGATCATAGAGAGTTCTTTCCGCTGCTGTATCTCTTTGGCCTGAATGGCAAGCAGTTCGATCTGCTGACGTATCTGCGTCAGCTGCATGTTGGTCTGTTCCTCCATGGCGGTAAGCGCATGGTGACGAATAACACCCTCTTCGTTGGGTTTGATCACCGCACCGGATACTGAGGCGGAATACGGCAGCACACTGAGTTGCTTGTGATAGATTTCAACGTTACTCAACACCTGACCATCAGACTGGGTATGGCGTTGGGTAACTTTCAGGAAAGCTTGTGGCGTAATTTCATGAAGAACATCAAGGATCACGTCGCCATCCTTGTAGAACGTTGCCTGAAAATGAGTGGTGTCCTCAAAAAATGCTTTAACGGTATCCCCGATGTCAATATCTGAACAGGGTCTTACCTCACCATCGGGAATCACCACATACTCGGATGTGAACGCATGATCTTCGAGCGTCACCCAGTTCATACTGACCTGAATCTCTTTCTGTGAGTTGGTGAATGCAATGCGATAAATTCCCGACTTGGGACGAGCTCCATGTTCGTATGTCCCGCGCTCGGGAAATAGCTGCCACGCGGCGAGAAAATTATACGCGTTTGTCATGGGAAGCCACCGTTACCGGCAACTATTTCTTGTAATACTGCATCGCCTCGGGAATCCAACCTTTGAGGTCACTGATCCGTGTTTCATGTGACGGGTGCGTAGACATAAACTCGGGTGGTTGTTGTCCTCCGCTCATGGATGCCATTCTTTCCCAGAACGCCGGCGCCTGATTGGGGTCATACCCGGCCATGGCCATAAAAATGATGCCCATGTGGTCAGCTTCCGATTCATGTGCACGGCTGAACTTCAGCATACCCAATTGAGTTCCCGCGCCAACCGCCTGCATCAAGAGATCTTTGGATCCTGATGGATTCTGTCCCAGCGCAACACTAAGAACGTCGATACCCATTTGCGCCGCCATCTGTTGGCTCATGCGTTCGCGACCGTGGTTGGCAATGGCGTGAGCTACCTCGTGACCCATAACAATGGCCACGCCTGTTTCATCTTTACACACCGGAAGAATGGCCGTATAGAAAGCCACTTTGCCACCCGGCATGCACCACGCATTGACTGTCTTGGGGTCATCGATCAGGTTGAATTCCCAATTGAAACCCGCAAGTTCTGATGACCGGCCCGCCGTCGCCATATAGCGTTCAACCGCCTTCTGGATGGAAATGCCTACGCGCCGAACCATCGCGGTCTGCTCCGCATTTTTGGAGAGCGGGCCTTTCTGGATGACTTCGTTGTACTGCTGCGCCGCCATGGGCATCAGCTCCTCGTTGGAAATGAGACTTAGTTGTTGCCTTCCGGTAACAGCAACGGTGGCACAACCATAGAGCAGCGCCATACCGGCGAGGATCAGACCAATTTTCTTCATACAATGTCTTTATTGGAAAAGACAAAGTTAGCGAGTAAGCGGCCTTTAAACCAATATCAGTGGAGCATCCCTTGGTTATCAACCTTCTGGCTTGGAAGGCTGCGCATTGACTATCTCTTCGCAGTGCTTTGGTTATAGTATCGCATAGCCTCCGGCATAGCTGCCTTCAAGTCACTGATGCGACGGTTATCGGAAGGGTGCGTCCGTAAGAACTCCGGTGCCCCGTCCCCGCCTCCGATCTTGCTCATCCGCTCCCAGAATATAGGCGCCTGATTGGGGTCATAGCCAGCCATCGCCAAAAAGACCAACCCAAGATGATCGGCTTCACTTTCATCCTGTCGGCTGAACTTTAACATCCCGATCGCAGAGCCTGCACCCACCGCTTGCATCAAAAGCTGCTTTCCGGCAGTTGGGTTTGAACCCATGAGGGCGCTGAGTGTTCCGGCACCAAACTGTGAAATCATCTGCTGACTGATACGCTCCCTCCCATGGTTGGCAATGGCGTGAGCTACCTCGTGACCCATAACAACGGCTACGCCGCTTTCATTCTGACAAATGGGAAGAATGCCAGTATAGAATGCCACCTTACCCCCAGGCATACACCAGGCGTTGACCGTTTTGGGCTCATCAATAAGATTAAACTCCCAGTTAAAGCCCGCAAGAGCATCACTCAGCCCTTCCTTGGCCATGTATTGTTCTACGGCACGCTGAATCCGGCCACCAACCCTTTTAATCATATCGACCTTTTCACGGTCGGTTGAAATAGGACCCTTTTTGATGACCTGGTCATACTCCTGTTCTGCCAGAGGAAGGAGTTCAGCGTTGGACACCAGGTTCAACTGCTTGCGACCGGTAAGCGGCACCGTGGAGCAAGCCAGTGGTAGGATCAATGCCAGCAAAACAATCAGATGCTTTTTCATAATATTCTTTCGTTGTGGTGCACGAAACCTTACGATTACCGGTTATCTTAATAAACCGGCAAAAAGTGCCATTGCACGCATTTTGTTAATAACTTTGCATCAAAATATCATGCCATCTCAACCCGCGTTATGAGGATTTTCGCCATAGGCCGCAACTATGCAGAACACATACAGGAACTCAACAACGAGCGCCCTGACGAACCCGTAATTTTCACAAAGCCGGATACGGCCATTTTGCGGAATAACGCGCCGTTCTACTATCCTGATTTCTCAAAAGACATTCACCATGAAGTAGAGCTGGTCCTTCGCATTTGTAAGGAGGGCAAGAACATTGAGGAAAAGTTTGCATCACGTTATTTCGATGCCATCGGCGTGGGTATTGATTTCACGGCCCGTGACTTACAGCAAAAAGCAAAAGACAAAGGCCTTCCCTGGGACATTGCCAAAGGGTTCAATGGATCTGCACCTCTTTCGGATACTTTCCTACCGCTGGACAAATTCCCGGACCTGAAAAACATCAACTTCAAATTGGAAGTGGACGGCAAACTCAAGCAGCAAGGCAATACCAGCCTGATGCTTTTTCCGTTCGACTATATCATTTCTTATTTATCTAAATTTTTTACACTCAAGACAGGTGACCTCATTTTTACGGGAACTCCGAAAGGCGTTGGCCCGGTTGCCCCTGGCAACACCTTGTCTGCCTACATCGAAAATGAAAAACTATTGGAATTTCAGGTTAAGTAGCTTTTTTCTCTTGCTGGCCATTCCCGCTCTGCTTTCAGCGCAGTCCGGTGACCCTGAACCGGTTCGTGATGGTCTTCCTGTGGGATACCTCTTTCCAATTAATCCGGGACAAGACAACTACCTGGCAGGAACGATGGGCGAACTTCGCAGTTCTCACTTTCACGGTGGACTTGATATTCGCACCAACAACCGTATTGGTATTCCGGTACTGGCCACGCAGGACGGATACATCTCCCGTGCACATGTCAGCGCGTCCGGGTATGGCACGGCGCTCTACGTCAGTCATCCGGACGGGAAGGTTTCTGTTTACGGGCACCTCGACAAGATCAAAGGAAAGGCCGGCGCAATTGTCAAGCGTGAGCAATACAGTCGCAAGACATTTGAAGTTAACCTCACCTTCCGTGAAAACGAACTTCGCGTAAAGCGTGGCGATACCATCGCGCTATCCGGTAACACCGGCTCTTCGCAGGGGCCTCACCTTCATTTTGAAATCCGTGATGGCAATTTTGTCCTGAACCCGCTCAAGTTTGGATTCACCGAGATCAAGGATAACATCCCACCCTCCGGACAAAAGATTGCGTTGCGCACGCTGGATGATCACTCCAGGATCAATGATCGATTCGGCCGGTTTGAATTTACACTCGTGAAACGATCCAATGAAGAGTACGTGCTCCCTGTCCCCATTCTAGCCTATGGATCGATTGGTGTTGAATTGCTGGGCACCGACCGCATGGACAATTCCAACGGTCGCTGCGGTATCAACTACATCGAAATGGCCGTGGATAGCCAACGTGTATTCTCACAGTACATTGAAAAAGTGGATCTCGAAGAAACACGGGGCATCCTGGCTCTGATGGATTATAAAGCGTCCGAAATCCGCGGCAAACGGTACAACAAACTGTACGTTGACGACGGCAACCGCCTGCCTTTCTACCAGACACAGAATAATGGTGTCATCACGGTGCGCGACGGCGATCGAAACGTTGCCATCTCCCTGAAAGACGAATTCGGCAATGCCAGCACCGTACGGTTCCGTCTCAAGAAGACGCCCATCATCAATGAAATCAAGCTGTCTACCTCACGGACGAAGAACCTGGAATATGAAATCCTTGAAAATATTCTGACCATCGCCTCGCGCCCGTGTACCGACGGCAATGAACTCAAAGTATTCTCCAAGGGAAAAAGTACCACCATGCCCTTCACGTACAGAAGCGCACAGCAAGTCGTATACCTGATCAACCTTCAGGAGCAACTACCGGATTCCGTCACCACCTGCAGCGGAACCCTCGCGTTTCACTTCAAGGACCTCGTGCCTTCCACAAACGAGTACACGTACTACAGTGATCGGGCCGATGTCGTCTTTCCGGCATTGGCGCTCTATGATACCCTGTTCCTCAACGCCAGTCATCACGTTGACGATGGTCACGAATATTTCACCATCGGCAACCGGACGACGCCACTGCACAAATCGATTCGCGTGACACTAAAGCCCACCCTCCCGCAGGCCCCGTCTAAGAACCTGGCGGTTTACCGGCGTGAAGGTGTGTCGTATAACTATGTCGGTGGCGAATGGAACAACGGAAAGGTCCGCTTCTCCACACAGGAAATGGGCGAGTTCACCTTCCTCACCGATACGCTGGCACCTGCTATCAATCGCATACGGCTCGATCGGCAAAATGCACGCTTCCGCATCCGCGACGGGCGCTCCGGCATCGCCTATTACGAAGCGAGCATCAACGGACAATGGGTACTCATGGCGTATGATTTTAAGAATGGTATTTTGCAGTCCGAAAAACTGGATCCCCGGCAGCCTTTCAAAGGCGATTTTGAACTGAAGGTTGTGGACCGGGCGGGCAATGAACGAATCTTCAAACAAAAAATAGAATAATCATGGCACTCAAGACCGGGGCCAAAGCGCCCGAATTCAAAACGAAAGACCAGGATGGCAAAGAAGTTTCATTGGCCGGACTAAAAGGAAAGAAATTCGTTCTGTACTTCTATCCGAAAGACATGACTTCGGGTTGCACTGCGGAGGCCTGTAACCTGCGCGATAACTACACCGCGCTCCAGAAGGCGGGTTATGAGATCTTCGGCATCAGCCGTGATGACGAAAAGTCACACCGCAAGTTCATCGAAAAGGAAAAGCTCCCCTTCCGCCTGCTGGCCGATACCGATTTGTCGGTGCACAAGAAGTTCGGTACCTGGATCGAAAAGTCCATGTACGGCCGCAAGTACATGGGCACAGCCCGCGTGACGTTTGTTATTGATGGCGCAGGGATGATTGAGAACATCATAGAGAAAGTGGACACACGAGAACACGCCGCGCAAATCCTCGGAACGAAGGCAGCACCTGCTTCGGCCAGCAAGAAGCCTGCGGTTAAGAAAGCTTCAAAAAAGGCCCCCGCCAAAAAGAAGCCGGTAAAGGCAGCTAAAAAGAAAAAGTAAGCGCACCGCACAACACGTCAGAGCCTGAACGTCACCACGTTCAGGCTTTTTTATGTTCCCGCTTTTCTAGACATTCGCTCATACCTCCACCCAACCACCCATCATGAAACGCTTCCTGCTCCCCGTTATTCTTTTAATCACCGGTTTCACCTTCGCCCAGACTGCGGACTATGACATTGTCCTGAAGAACGGACGTGTCATCGACCCCGAGACGGGCCTCGACGCGGTGAGGAATGTAGGCATCCGCGGCAACCGCATCGTTGAGATTTCAGCGAGTGCGCTTACGGGCAAAGAAGTGATTGATGTATCAGGATTGGTTGTATCGCCAGGATTCATTGACCCCCATGTCCACGGGATGACCAACAAGGAGCATGAATACCAGGCTCACGACGGCGTTACGACAGCGATGGAATTGGAAGGAGGCATCGAAGAGATTGGTGCCTGGCTGGCTTCTCAGAGGAACAAGTCCATCGTCAACTATGGCGCGAGCGCCTGTCATCCGTGGGCCCGGGCCGAGGTGATGTATCAGTCAGCCCAGAAGGCAGGTAACAAAGACCTTGAAAAAGGAAGCAGCAAATTCAACTACATGCCGGTGTCAGCCTCGGAAATGCAGGCCACCCTCGGCTTGCTCGAGCAGGAATTGAAGGCGGGTGCACTGGGGATTGGAGTACCCATCGGCTATTACCCGGGAGCGACACGGGAAGAAGTATACAACGTCTACGAATTTGCCGCCCTTCATAAGACCATGGTTTTCACCCACGTCCGTGAAGGCAAGGCCCTCGCCATTCAGCAAGCCATTGCCGATGCAGCCACCAATGGAACATCGCTGCACATCGTCCATGTCAACAGCATGGCGTTGGATGAAATTGGGTTGGCGGTGCGGATGGTGGGAAATGCACAAAAGCAGGGCTTGGACATTACCACCGAACTGTACCCCTACACCGCCGGGTCAACCAGTCTTGAATCTGCCCTCTTCGATGAAGGCTGGCAACAACGGCTGGGCATCACCTACAAAGACCTCCAGTGGGTAGAAACAGGGGAACGGCTGACCGAAGCAACTTTTACCGAGTACCGCAAAAAAGGCGGAATCATCATCATCCACAGCATGAAACCGGAGTGGATAGAGACAGGGATTAAGTCGCCCATTACCATGATCGGCTCTGACGGAATGCCCTACTCCCGGCTGGCACACCCACGTACGGCTGGAACCTATGCACGAATACTGGGCGTCTATGTACGTGAGCGAAAGACGCTTACACTCATGGAGGCGCTGCGTAAGATGACCATCATGCCAGCGCAACGATTGGAAACCGTTTCACCGATGATGCGTCAGAAGGGCCGGATGCAGGTAGGCATGGACGCCGACATCACCATCTTCGACCCGGCGACGATCATCGATAAATCGACCTTTGAAGGCGGGCTGAAGTTTTCGGAAGGCATTCACCATGTGCTGGTAAACGGGACGTTTGTTGTCAAGAGTGGCAAGACGCTTGGGAATGTATTTCCGGGACAACCCATTTACGGAAAGTACAAACAGTAGGGCCGACGGATGAGGATTTCTTGCAGGCTAAGACATTTTATTTAATCTTCGCCCAAACATTCCTGCATGCCCCAGCCCGACCTTTCCCACCTCCGAAAGTTATGTTCTCAGATCCGGCGCGACATCGTCCGCCAGGTCTACAACTGCCAGTCCGGTCACCCCGGCGGCTCACTGGGCTGCACCGAATTCATGGTGGCTTTGTATTTCCATTTCATGAAGCACAACCCCGGCTTTAGCATGGATGGAAAAGGTGAAGACCTCTTCTTCCTATCGAATGGACACATTTCACCAGCCTGGTACGCAACACTGGCGAGAGCTGGCTATTTCCCGGTCAAAGAATTGTCAACCTTCCGCCAGATCAATACCCGCTTGCAAGGACATCCCGCCACCCATGAACACCTTCCCGGCGTTCGCGTAGCATCCGGCTCATTGGGCCAGGGGCTTTCCGTGGCTATCGGTGCCGCGCTCGCGAAGAAGCTGAATAAAGATGATCGCACCGTATTCGTGCTGATGGGCGATGGCGAGCAGCAGGAAGGTCAGGTATGGGAAGCCTCGATGTTTGCGGCACACAACAAAATCGATAACCTCATTGCCACCATCGACTACAACGGCCAGCAAATCGACGGGCCGGTTGACCAGGTACTATCACTGAAAGATCTCAAAGCCAAATGGGAAGCCTTCGGCTGGACGGTACTCGAATGCAACGGCAACAATCTCGAAGAACTAATCGCTACCATCGAAAAAGCGAAGAGCCTTCTGGGTCAGGGTAAACCGGTCATGAACCTCATGCGGACAGCGATGGGCTTCGGAGTTGATTTCATGATGGGGTCGCATAAGTGGCACGGTGTGGCGCCGAATGAGGAAGAGTTTAAGAAAGCGATGGGACAGTTGGAGGAGACGTTGGGGGACTTTTAGTTATGGGTTCTGGGTTTCGAGTTCAAGAGTATCAAGGCAATCAAGTAAATCAAGCGAATCATGGTCAAGTTTGAGGGTAAGGAAAAGAAGGACACACGCAGTGGATTTGGAGCGGGACTTCATGAGTTGGGAAAACAGAATCCCAACGTCGTGGCCTTGTGCGCGGACCTGCTGGGTTCACTGAAGATGGATGCCTTCAAGAAGGATTTTCCGGAGCGGTTCATTCAGGTTGGCATTGCGGAAGCCAATATGATGGGGCTGGCCGCGGGACTTACCATTGGCGGAAAGATTCCTTTCACGGGAACGTTCGCCAACTTTTCCACCGGCCGTGTTTATGATCAAATCCGCCAGTCGATTGCATACTCGGGTAAGAACGTGAAGATCTGTGCCTCGCATGCGGGGCTTACGCTCGGCGAAGACGGTGCGACACACCAGATCCTGGAAGACATCGGTATGATGAAGATGCTTCCGGGGATGACAGTCATTGTCCCCTGCGACTACGAGCAAACGCGTCAGGCCACTATTGCCCTCGGAACCCACGTGGGCCCCGCCTATCTTCGCTTTGGCCGCCCTGCATGGCCGATCTTTACGACAGGAAGACCATTCACCATTGGAAAAGCCGACCGGATGATCGAAGGGACTGACGTTTCCATCTTCGCTTGCGGCCACATGGTGTGGCAGGCCATTGAAGCAGAGAGCTTGTTGGCGGAAAAGGGAATCAACGCAGAAGTGATCAACATCCACACGATAAAACCGCTCGACGTGGAAGCCATTCTCGCCTCGGTTGAAAAAACAGGCTGTGCAGTTACCTGTGAGGAGCATCAAATCAATGGCGGCCTTGGCGACGCTGTTGCACAGGTGCTTGGTCAGTTCCACCCCGCGCCCATCGAAATGGTTGCAGTAAAAGATTCCTTTGGCGAAAGTGGCAAACCCCTCGACTTGCTGAAGAAGTACGGGCTTTCACCCGAGAATATTGCAAAGGCGGCAGAGAAAGCAATTGCTCGCCGCAAATGAGAGCCGCAGTCACAAGCACTTTTGTCTTGTGCCTGATGCTGAACTCATGGGTGACTGAAGCGCAATCATCATCCTACAAGGCCACCTTCATCGAAACGAAGAACTGGACGGAAGCGCGTCGCTATCTCACCGATACGACGATTGTGGTGATCCCGCTCGGAGCCCAGGCCAAAGAGCACGGTCCGCACCTGCAGCTCCGGAATGATTTTCTGATTGCAGAGTACCTCAAAGACCGGATCGCCAAGACTCAGCCGGTAGCGATCTACCCCACGATCAACTACCATTACTACCCTTCATTTCTGGAATACGCCGGATCCACATCGCTTCAGTTGGAGACTGCCTATTCGTTAATCGTTGACATCTGCAGGGTGATCTCCGCCCATGGACCAAAGAAATTTTACATTCTCAATACCGGAGTATCTACGTTGGTGCCCCTGCACATCGCACAGGAGATGCTTGCCCGTCAGGGGCTGCAGATGACCTACACCGATATCCTCAACATTGCCGGCGAAGCAGAGAAGCGCATCAAGCAGCAACCGGCAGGAACGCATGCCGATGAAATTGAAACGTCGATGATGCTGTACATCACGCCGGAAACCGTTGACATGAGCAAAGCCGCTCGTGACATCCCCGAGAAAGACGGTCCTGGCCCACTCACCCTCGATCCCAAGAACCCCAACGGCCGCTACTCACCTACCGGCATTTACGGTGACGCAACGCTTGCCACGCGCGAGAAGGGACGAGTCGTTGTCGAGGCTATGGTAGATGGAATCAATCGGGAAATCAATGCACTGCGCAAGAATGCACCCCTTCCACCAGCGAAGACCAACGATGTCTCCAGAATGACCGGCGTGTATCGAATTTCCGACTCCGAAAGGATCACGCTAACCATTGAAAATGGTCAACTGATGTTTGAAGGCAAGGGCCCTCGGAAAATGCCTTTGGTTCCACAGACTGAGCATTCATTTTCTGCGGGGACCCGGGGACGGATTGTCCTTTTCAGCGATCTCCAGGGAAACTACACGACCCTCTACCTCAACTGGGAAGGCAAAGACTACCTCGGCAAGAAGGAGTAATTCGATTTTTTTCCACCAGCGGAATCGCCCTGATTGCCCCACAGAGTATCTTGCTCACTCAATCCATCCTACTATGAAAACCATATTCTACACACTTTGCTTCCTGGCGTCACTGACCGGATTCTCCCAATCCAAATCGATTACCGGCTTCACGAAAGAATCGGCCGACGCTCAGGTCAAACTGGAAGAAAAATTAGATGCCCAACTCAAGGCCGACAACCTCGACCAGTGGCTGAAGAAACTCGCTGCCCGCCCCCACCATGTGGGGTCTGCCTATGGAAAGGAAAACGCCGAATACATGCGCGACCTCTTCCGCAGCTGGGGCTACGACGCGCAGATTGAATCGTATCAGATTCTATTTCCTACACCAAAAGTTCGCGTACTGGAGATGACCGGCCCAACGAAATTCGTTGCCAAGCTGGCTGAACCTTCCATCAAGGAAGACGCCACCGCCGGCCTCGGTAAAGATCAACTCCCTCCCTACCATGCCTGGTCAGCGGATGGCGATGTAACGGGTGAACTGGTGTTCGTCAACTACGGCATTCCGGAAGACTACGAGCAACTGGAACGGATGGGCATTGATGTGAAAGGAAAGATTGTCATCGCCAAGTACGGCGGCTCATGGCGCGGTATCAAACCCAAGGTGGCACAAGAACACGGTGCGATCGGATGCCTCATCTATTCCGACCCGCAGGAAGATGGCTATGTGCAGGGCGATGTCTACCCGCTCGGTGGCTTCCGTCCGAAAGACGGTGTGCAGCGTGGCTCGGTCATGGACATGCCCATTTATCCCGGCGATCCATTGACACCGGGCATTGGCTCTACACCTGATGCCAAGCGACTGAATCGTTCAGAAGTAACCAACCTGATCAAGATACCCGTCATGCCGATCTCCTATGGCGACGCGCAACCACTGCTCGCCGCATTGGGCGGACCCGTTGCTCCGGCGCGCTGGAGAGGCGGACTCCCTATTACGTATCACATTGGCCCCGGTCCCGCCAAAGTTCATTTGAATGTGCAGTCCAACTGGACCACCGTTGATGCCCTCAACGTCATCGCTAAGATGAAAGGCAGCGAACTGCCCGATGAGTGGATCATCCGCGGCAATCACCACGATGGATGGAACAATGGCGCTGCTGATCCACTCAGCGGTATGGTCGCCGAACTGGAAGAAGCCCGCGTCATCGGCGAACTGGTAAAATCCGGATGGAAGCCGAAGCGTACGATCGTCTACTGTGCCTGGGATGCAGAAGAGCCAGGCCTCATGGGTTCGACGGAATGGGTGGAGCACCATGCTCAGGAGCTGCAGCAGAAAGCTGTAGCCTACATCAACTCCGACGGCAATGGCCGCGGGTTTATGTTCGTGCAAGGCTCGCACACACTGGAAACCATGGTAGGTGAAATCGGTCGCGACGTCACCGATCCCGAAACGGGTGTTACGCTGCTCGAACGAGGAAAGTCGTTTGCCGCGGCTAATGCCGGCAACGCAAAAGCAAAGAAGGACATTCTCAATCGCAGAGGCGTCACGATCGGCGCTCTGGGTTCTGGATCAGATTACACTCCTTTCATCCAACACCTGGGAATCCCCTCGCTGAATATTGGCTTCGGTGGTGAAGGCGGCGGCGGTGTCTATCACTCTGTCTACGATACTTATGACCATTACAAACGCTTCAATGACCCCAAACTCGACTACGGCGTAGCCCTGGCCAAGACCGCCGGCCGCGCAACGCTACGCCTGGTCAATGCCGATGTGTTGCCTTTTGACTTCAAGGGATTCCATCGCACGCTTAGCACCTACATGACCGAAGTGACCGCTCTTCTTGACAACATGCGTGAATCAACGGAAGTAGAAAACCAAATGGTGAAGGAGAGCCGCTATGTGTTGGCCGCTGATCCCACGAAGAAGTATGTTGCTCCCGCTGCCAATGAACCCGTTCCGTTTCTGAATTTCGCAAGCCTTCAGAATGCACTGACCGCCCTCGAAAAAAGCGCAACAAAATATGCTGAGTTGTACGCGGCCAATCCAAAGCCCAATACCAATCTCGCGCAACTGAATAAACTTCTATATCAGGCTGAGCAAAAACTATTGTCAGCCAATGGATTGCCCCGCCGCTCGTGGTTCAAGCACACGATCTATGCGCCGGGCTATTATACAGGCTACGGCGTGAAGACACTACCCGGTGTGCGTGAGGCGATTGAGCAGCGGAGCTGGAAGGAAGCGCAGGAACAAATTGAGATTGCCGCGCAGGCGCTCAATGCTTACACGGCACAGGTGGATGCGGCGAGTAAGATACTGATGATGAAATAGGAGTTAGGAGTCAGGAGTTAGGAGTCAGGAGTCAGGAGTTGGGAGTAGGGAGTTAGGAGTCGTGGGATCCACTTTTCTCCCCCGCCCCTGACCCCTGAAGGGGAACAACTATTTTGGTTAAACGGCTTCTGACACTTGGAGCTACTCTTCGTCCCCCTTTAGGGGCTGGGCGGGGGAATATTTCGATTCAGGAATTGTTTGGGGAGGACTCATTGGTTTGATTAAAGGTTGAATCCAAGAGCAGTGTCCAGGTTCTCCCCCGCCCCTGACCCCTAAAGGGGAACAACTACTTGTCTAACTAAGCAGTGGTTTAAATGTAAATTGCTAATCGTAAATTACAATCCCAGTCACTAACTACGACCCAATGAAACACTTCTTCATATTTCTCTTTTCCCTGATAACAGCAGCCAGCCACGCACAACTGCCGCAAAAGAACTACGCTCTAACCAACGTCAATGTTTTCAACGGCGTCGATAACCGGATACTCCCCGGTTCAGTGATCTATGTCAAAGCCGGAAAAATTGAGAAGCTGGGCAAGGTTGGTGAAGTGATCCCCAAAGACTACGAAGTCATCGATTGCCAGAATAACTACGCTATTCCGGGGATGATGGATGTCCATACGCACATTGACAACATGGAAAGTGCGAAGCGTGCATTGCTCTCGGGCGTCACCACCTTTCGTACGGCTGGTGTTTCAGCTTACCAGGATGTGTCGCTGCGGGAACTGGTTAAAGCAGGTCGGTTGGCAGGGCCGGATGTTGTACCGGCAGGTGTATTCGTTACTCCCCAGCCTGGAGAAACCATTCTTGCCGATCCCAGGCTTGGCGTACTTACGGGCGGCGCGACAACGGATGATGAACTTCGCCTTCTCGTCAATGTGAACATCGACCGTGGCGCCCAGGTGATCAAGACCCGCGGTACGGAGCGGGCGGGACTTCCCGAGACGGACCCACGCCAGCAGTCCTACACGCAGCATCAACTGAAAGTCATCATTGATGAAGCGGCCAAACGCAATGTTCCCGTCATGATCCACGCTCATGGCGATGAGGGGGCACGCGCCGCCGTAGCAGCGGGTGCAAAGAGCATCGAACACGGCACCTTCCTCAGCGAGGAGACGTTGAAGCTGATGAAGGAAAAAGGTTCCTTCCTGGTTCCAACCTACATCACGCTCGAAGACCTCACCAAGCCCGGCGGCGATTACTCCGGTGCGGTGCTCGAGTTGCGCGGCCGATTCATGATGCCCAGTGCAGAGAAAGTATTCAAGATGGCGCACACCATGGGCGTGAAGATCGCAGCAGGCGCCGACAACAACTACACCCCCAACAGCACGAGCCGCATATCCCTGGAGTGCGAGCACTTCGTTCGAATGGGCATGACCAACTTTGAAGCCATCCAATCCGCGACGATTGTGTCGGCTGAACTCCTCGGTATCCAGAACAAGACCGGCAGGATTCAACCCGGCTTCGAAGCCGACATCGTAATTCTCCCTGCCAATCCCCTCGAGGATATCCGTGCCCTGCAAGACGCTCTCATCGTCATGAGCAATGGTCACGTGGCCCTGAAGCGATTACCGTTTGGAAAGGATTGAACTGGTGCCTTCGGAAACCTAAGGCACCACCCCGACGCTCGTCATTCCGAGCGAAGCGAGGAACCTAGCGAGGAACCAGCAGCAACCTAACACCCGACACTCCTACGCTCGTCGTCATTCCGAGCGAAGCGAGGAACCTAACGAGGAACCAAGCGACCTAGCGTCTGGCTTGGTACATGTTGCTCCCTTGGAGTACTGGATTCCTCGCTTCGCTCGGAATGACGCGTGCCTTAGTTAAATTCTAATGCTTCGCTCGCACGCTCACCCTTCACTCCTGGCACTTGTTTCAAAATGCTCCAGAGCAAGTGCCCAGAACCTAGTACCCAAAACCCAGAACCCAGAACGCAGTACCCAGTCCCCATTGTTTTTTTACCTTTGCTCACTTCAAAAAGACCCCGATGGCAAATAGGTACTACGTAATCGATTTCGACAGCACTTTTACCAAGGTTGAGGCCTTCGACGTCCTCGCCGACATCAGCCTGCATGGGCACCCGGAGCTGCCATTACGCAAAAAGCAGATCGAGGACATCACCAAACAGGGCATGGACGGGGCTATTTCGTTCCGGGATTCACTGGAGTTAAGGCTGGCGTTGCTGCCTGTAACCAAAGCGCACTTGAAAGAACTGGTGTCCCAGCTAAAGCTCAAGGTTTCGGAATCGTTCAAACGCAATAAGGAGTTCTTTACCAACTACGCCGACCAGATCTACATTATCTCCAATGGCTTCCGCGAGTTCATTGAGCCCGTGGTAACCGAGTTTGGCATCAAACCGGAGAACATCCTTGCCAATGAATTTGTCTTCGACAAGCAGGGCAACGTAACGGGCTTTGACACCAGCAACCCACTTTCATCAAACAACGGGAAGTCCGAGCGCCTCAAGGACCTCAACCTTCCTGGTGACGTCTACGTCATCGGCGACGGGTACACAGACTATGAGATTAAGCGTGCCGGGCTAGCGAATAAGTTCTTTGCGTTCACGGAGAATATTGAGCGGCACAATGTGTCAAGCAAGGCCGACCACGTCGCTCCCAGCCTGGACGAGTTTCTCTACCTCACCAAACTCAACACCGCCATCTCCTATCCCAAGAACCGGATCAGCGTGCTGCTGCTCGAGAACGTGCACCCGGTAGCCATCGAAATGATGAAGGCTGAAGGTTTTGCCGTCGAGACCTACCCTGCCGGATTGGCGGAAGATGAGCTCTGCGAGAAGATTAAAAATGTCTCTGTCCTTGGCATCCGGTCAAAGACACAAGTCACTGCCAAAGTACTGGAGCATGCCAACCGCCTCATGGCCATTGGCGCGTTCTGCATCGGCACGAACCAAATCAACCTCGCGGAGGCAACACGCAAAGGTGTGGCCGTCTTCAACGCACCGTTCAGCAACACGCGCTCGGTGGTAGAACTTGCCATTGGCGAAATCATTCTCTTGATCCGCCGCATTGCCGATAAGTCGGCGAGTATGCATACGGGCAAGTGGGACAAGTCCGCCAAAGGAAGCTTTGAAATCCGTGGCAAGAAACTCGGGATCATCGGCTATGGCAATATCGGCGCGCAGCTCTCGGTCATCGCCGAGAACCTGGGCATGAAAGTCTTCTACTATGACCGCGAAGAAAAGCTGGCGCTGGGCAATGCCACCAAGTGCAGGAGTCTTAACGAACTCCTCGGCCTCGCCGATGTGGTCACCCTTCATGTCGACGGCCGCGAAGCCAACACCAACCTGATTGGCGCCCCACAGTTCAACCTCATGAAGCAGGGCGTGATCTTCCTCAACTTGAGCCGAGGACATGTCGTGGACATGCACGCCTTGCGTGAAAATATCCTCACGGGCAAGGTCGCTGGCTGTGCCGTCGATGTATTCCCCCACGAGCCCATCGACAACAACGAAGAATTTGTCTCCGAACTACGCGGCCTGCCGAATACACTGCTCACACCGCACATTGGCGGAAGCACGGCGGAAGCGCAGGAGAATATCGGCATGTTTGTTCCCGGCAAGCTCATGGACTACATCAACACCGGCAGCACGAGCAACAGCGTAAATTTTCCCAACCTGACACTACCCACGCTGGAGAACGCCCACCGTCTCATCCACATCCACAACAACGTCCCCGGCATCCTCGCCCGCATCAACCAGGTCCTTGCCGACCACGGCATCAATATCGTAGGCCAGTATTTGAAGACCAATGAGTTGATTGGTTATGTGATCACCGATATCAATAAGGGGTATGATCAGGAGGTCATTAAGAAACTTCGGGCGATTGAGCAGACGATTAAGTTTAGAGTGTTGTATTGAGAAAACGAGTTTGCGTGTCAACGTGCTAACGTGTTTGTGTGTTAATGGACATTGGAGCACTCGCACTCCATTCATAGTATTCTGGGTTTAAAGTCTAACGTGTACGGTTCAAGATGGCTTAGGGAGTGCCACCTTGCCACTTGTTCATTTACGGACAGGATAGCCAGAGCTAGCCAGAGCGTAGCCAGAGGATCGCCAGAGCATAACCAGAGCATAGCCAGAGCATAGCCAGAACATGCATCATTACAGCCGGGACATAACCAGAACATGCATCAGCATAGCCAGAGACAAGCAAAAGGGGTAGCCAGAACGGTCCTGACCATTAAAAAGGATGTACTGCTACTTAGGTGTCGTCAGAAAAAGTGTCAACCAAAACAGCGCCCAAATGGTCCCGAGTGAATTTGTCACTAAGAATCCGATATGATTTTCAGTCTTGTCTGTCCATGTCAATATCCCTGGGATTAGAAACAAGTGAGTCACAATTGTTATTGGCCACACAAGAAGTCCATATCCAAACTCACCACCGCCAGTTGCCAGGGTTTGAAATGTCAAGGGGATGAAATACCCCAAATTTGCTAGTATCAAAACTGTCCCAAGGACTCTGCTAATTCTCTTTGTCATCAACTGGTTGAATGTAGTCAGTTTGTCCGCCAGCATTGCAGCAACGTCTGGCTATTTGCAGTTGCGGTTCCACAACGTCCGTATACACTGCATTCTAAGCAGCATATATCCTTATTCAATATAGGAAACTATCTCCGCTCTGCAGAACCGGTCACTCGCTAAACTTCGCGTATGATACTCTTGAGCGTTGCGCCTTAGCGCCTTTGCGTGACCTCTGGAAAAAATGAAATCCACCGAGCTGGAGAGGAGTTTCTGAACCTCAATTATGACAAGTTTTGAGCTGCTCTCCGCCGCAACCTTTCGCTGTTAACCTGCTTTTTGGGCGAGGCCCTGGTCCCGCAATAAATGCGGGAGTCGGGGTGCGTTCTGATTTTGTCGAATCGCTTGGCTCGGTATTGTTTTTACGTTAGGTTCAGCAAACGTGTCCCAAACCCGAGTGGATTTCTTGATTCAAACGTACATAAAAGTTAGACGGTGTCAAGTATTGGTTTCATGAGAGTTTTTTAGTAGCAGTGTAGCGCGAATTGTGGAATAATTTTTGCCACAGATTTCACAGATTATCACCGATTAATACAGGCTGCTTATTCGCGTCAATTCGTGCCATTCGTGGCCGACAAAATCTGTGTCAATCTGTGTAATCTGTGGCAAACCTTTTTTATTCGTGCCCATTCGTGGCCGACCAAATCTGTGTCAATCTGTGTAATCTGTGGCTAACGTGCTACTTTTGATCCTCCGAAAGAACATCGCGCATGATCAACTTCACCCCAGGCCCTTCCGAACTCTACTTCACCGTTTCTGATCATACCCGGCAAGCTTTCCGTGACGGCATCCCTTCCCTCTCGCACCGCACCAAGGCCTTTGAATCCATTTTCAGCGATGCCACGCAAGGCCTTCGCGAACTGCTGGGCATACCTTCCGGTTTCCATGTCGCCTTCACAGGATCAGCCACGGAAGTCTGGGAGCGCAGCGTGCAGAACCTGGTAGCTAAAGAGTCGTTTCACCTGGTCAACGGCGCTTTTTCCAAACGGTTTCTTGAAATCAGCAAGCAACTGGGAAAAACAGCAACAGCGGTGTCTGTTCCCGAGGGATCGGGGTTCGAGACCGTAACGATTCCCGCCGAACCTGAGCTGATTGCCATCACCCACAACGAAACCAGCACGGGCGTGTCGGTTCCCATGTCGTTGATCAAGTCCATCCGTTTACAAAAACCGGAAAGCCTGATCGTCGTGGATGCGGTGAGTTCACTGCCCTACGCCGACATCGACTACACCACGATCGACTCGGTCTTCTTTTCTGTTCAGAAAGGTTTTGGCCTTCCCGCCGGACTGGGTGTATGGATCTTCAATGAGCGTTGCATCGCCAAAGCAGATGCGTTGCTTGCCTCCGGACATTCGATCGGCACCTATCACAATCTCCCCACGCTGTATGCTTTCGCCAAGAAGAACCAGACGCCGGAAACACCGAACGTACTTGGCATCTACCTCCTCAGCAAAGTCATCGCCGACTTCCTACGCAGAGGCATCATCACCCTCCGGCGCGAAACAGAATACAAGGCGGCCGTCCTCTACGGAGCCCTCGACCGACACAAGGATATCGAACCCTTTGTTCAACGTGCCGAAGACCGGTCCAAAACGGTGATTACCCTCTCCAGTCCCGACCGCATCACCGAACTCACCACATACCTCACCGCCAAAGGCTTCTCCCCCGGCGAAGGCTACGGTGCCCACAAACAATCCCAACTCCGCTTCGCCAACTTCCCCGCACACTCGAAGGAAACCTATGAGTCGCTGGCGGATGCCATTGAGCAGTTCAAGTAGGTTCCTGAAATTCTCACTCCTTTAATCAAATTCAACCTCGTACATCGATGGACACCCCAGGCCCCTGCCCCTAAAGGGGGACAACGTGTTTCCAAACTCTGACACCCATACACGCAAACACCCTAACACTCAAACACCCTGACACCCAAACACTCAAACACCCTGACACGCAAACACCCTAACTTCCCCATTAAACCATTCCTGCTTATTATTGTCCAAGCTAAACCAAGACCGACCCACACCCCTTGGAAGACCAGGAACTACTAGCCAAGATCCGTAACCCGGAAACGCGCAACTACGGGTTTAATATGCTGGTTCGTACCTACCAGCAGAAGGTCTATTGGCTATGTCGGAAGATGGTGGTCGATCACGACGACGCGGATGATGTCACGCAGGAGGTATTCATCAAGGTCCACAAGGCCATTGATACCTTCCGCGAGGATGCACAGCTGTACACCTGGCTGTACCGGATTGCGACCAATGAGTGCCTGACCTTCATCAAGAAGAAACGACGACGGTTCTTCCTGCCTATCGGTGACGTTGAGGGTGAATTGGCGGCCATAATTGAGGCCACGCCCTCCGTGCCCGGGGATGAGATTCAGAAGAAGCTCCAGAAAGCCCTGCTGAAGCTCCCCGACAAGCAGCGGCTGGTCTTTAACCTGAAATACTATGAAGACATGCCCTACGAGCAAATGGCCCAGGTAACGGGCACCTCGGAGGGAGCCCTGAAGGCCAGTTACCACCACGCCGTAAAGAAAATTGAAGAATTCTTAAAAGAAGATTAAACCATTGTTATCAAAAACATTCTAAGGAACAAGCCATGAAACGACTCGAAGACATACCGAAAAAGACGCTTTTTGAAGTCCCTGAGGGGTACTTCGACAGGCTGCCCGGCGTCATCCAGGCACGGGTTGCCAGCCAGCAGCCGGAATCCGCGTGGTCGGGCTATGGCCAGATGGCTGTCCGGTTTGCCCTGCCCGTGGTGGTCATTGCGGCTGCCGCTGTGTTCTTCTTGAACAACCCTGAAGCGGCGTCCACGGAGGAACTGCTGGCAAGCATCGAGTCAGAACAGCTGGTGGCCTACCTGGAAGAAACGGAGGTCAACACCGACGACCTGCTCGAGTTTGCGCCTCTGGAAGCCGAAGAAGTGCAAGCTCTCGAGGAGGATGCCTTCGGCGAGTATATACTGGAAGAGATTGATTTGGAGGAGTTGGAGAATGAGTTTGATACGACAAGAAATTAGGATGACCATGAAGCCCATTTATATCATTTTGCTGATCGTCACCCTGGCCGGTGGCTACAGCACGGTCTCGGCACAGGAGGAACTTGACCTTCCACCCCAGCAAGCTGTAGACCCGAAAGTACGTGAGCGTGTTGAAGCCGCGCGCATCGCCCTGATCTCCAACCGCCTTGGGTTGACTCCCGAGCAGGCTGAAAAGTTCTGGCCTGTATACCGCGAGTTCGCTACGAAGCGCGGAGAGATACGCTCTGAGTTCCAGCGTGCACAGCGCAACCTCGATCCCAATAATCCGGACCCCGCCAAACAGCAGGAACTGGTGAACCTGGGTTTGCAAATCAAGCAGCGCGAGCTGGATCTGGAAAAAGACTACAGCGGCCGCATCCTGCGCGTCATCTCTGCACAGCAGCTCATCAGCCTTCGCAAAGCCGAGCAGGACTTCCGACAAATGATTCTCAACCAGCTGCAGCAGCGAAGGGCCCTTCAGCAACGCAAAGAGCAATTCCGGGAAAACCAGCGTTTGAAGCGGAACAGAAACTGACGCACACTTGAAACGGATCCTCCCCGTACTGCTGATCCTGTGGTCAGTGTGCCCGGTTGTCGCCCAGACACCGCGCCCTGACTCTGTGCTTTTGGCGCCGACCATTTCTTACGATTCGATTCTCAACATACTCTCAGCGGAAGATTCACTGGAAATCTTTGACCTGATCGACAGTCTTCTACAGGCCGACCCGGACTTGCTGGGCGCTGAAGAAAAATCACAGATGGCCGTGCGGTTGGGGTACAACAGCAACATCACCGCCGACAACCGAACATTCAACATCAGCCAGTTCGGGCTGGCACCCGGTGTGTCGTACTACCACAAGTCCGGCGCTTACGCCGACGCAACGACATACTGGAGCAACGAATACAATCCCAACTTCTACCTCACGGTAGTCTCGGGTGGTTACATGAAGACCTTCACAAAACACTACTCGTTGCTCACCGAGTACAGCCACTACTTCTATAATCAGCCATCCGACAGCACCGTTTCAATACCATATACCAACAACATCGGCATCTCCAACTACTTCGAGTTCAGTCCGGTGATCCTTCGTTTGGACTACTGGTTCTACTTTGGAGAGCGCACGGCTCATAGGGTCATGCCTTCCTTCGGCCTCAATCTGGTGAAGCGCAACTGGCTTGGCTTCGACCGGGTGATGTTCTTCCCGATGTTCGCCGT
This sequence comes from uncultured Ohtaekwangia sp., assembly GCA_964392375.1. Taxonomy (GTDB): domain Bacteria; phylum Bacteroidota; class Bacteroidia; order Cytophagales; family Cyclobacteriaceae; genus ELB16-189. The sequence continues at coordinate 52,020 of CAYMPU010000089.1, forward strand.
ACTGTTTGGCTCGGAGCTGGTAACCGAGTACGGTCTGTACCCAAATCCCTACCTGAGAATTCTGTACAACCGGACCCACGTCAACAAAGTGCCCTTGTATTACCAGAAAGACCATACAGAATTCGGTGTCATGAACTACGGCTTCACCATGCCGTTGTCGTTCAGCAAGAAGAACTGGTCATTCCTCCTCAGTTACGCATACAACATCCCGGTAGCCCTTCCCGGCGAAACCCTCTCCCTGGAGAATACCGGTTACCTCTCCTTCTCCATCACCCGCTACTTCAAGTTCTGACCGGCCTCATAAAATCGTCTTGCCGCACACGGCATGATTTGATACTTTTCCGACTGATACCAAGCCCATGAACCTCCGTATGCGCATTCTTACCCTCCTGCTCTTTCTGTCCATTTCCGCTTTCGGTCAGGATTATCGATGGCAACAGCGCGTGGACTACACCATGAATGTGTCCCTCGACGTGAATACCCACCGGGTTACGGGAACACAGAAGCTCGTTTACTTCAACAATTCCCCCGACACGCTGACCCGGGTATACTACCATCTCTACTTCAATGCCTTCCAGCCCGGTAGCATGATGGATGAACGTTCGCGCGCCATTTCAGACCCGGACCGCCGGGTGATGGACCGGATATCCAAACTCTCAGAAACAGAGATTGGATACCAGCGCGTACTATCGCTCAAGCAAAACGGAAAAGACACCCGCTACGCAGTGGATGGCACCATCCTGACGGTAGAACTGGTCAAACCCATTTTACCCAGGTCGAAGGCAGTATTCGATATGACCTTCGAATCGCAGGTGCCCGTACAAATCCGCCGGTCGGGAAGAAACAACAAGGAAGGCATCGCCTACTCCATGACCCAATGGTACCCCAAGATCGCGGAATACGACTTCCAGGGTTGGCATGCCTATCAATACGTCGCCCGGGAGTTTCACAGCGTGTGGGGTGATTTTGATGTCACCATCCAGCTCGATCCGAAGTTCATCGTCGCTGGCACCGGCACGTTGGTCAACGCACAACAAGTTGGATACGGCTACGAAAAGCCCGGATCAGTAGTGAAGAGGCCTGCGGGAAATCTTTCCTGGCATTTCGTTGCGAAGAATGTGCTCGATTTCGCCTGGGCCGCTGATCCCGATTACACCCACGACATCGCTCAAGTGCCCAACGGACCGGCCATTCATTTCTTCTATCAAAAGAATGAGAAGACCGCCGACACCTGGCTAAAGATGCAGGATGTTGGGGTGAAGGCATTTGCCTATCTCCATACACACTTTGGAAAGTACCCGTATGACACATACTCCGTTATCCAGGGAGGAGACGGTGGAATGGAGTACTCGATGTGTACGCTCATCCTCGGCGAAGGCACAGCCGACGGTACCATTGGGACGATGGTGCATGAATCGGCTCACAGCTGGTTCCAGCATACGCTAGGTAACAACGAGTCTCTTTATCCGTGGATGGACGAAGGGTTCACGGTCTTTGCCTCCAGCGAGGCAATGGCTTCGGTTCGCGGAACGACATCGCCTCATGCCGGAAGCTACAAGTCCTACTTCGCCCTGGTGGCCAGCGGTCTTCAGGAGCCCATGAGCCAACATGGAGATCATTACTCCACGAACCGTGCTTACACCACAGCCGCCTATACCATGGGCGCCTTGTTCCTCGAACAGCTCAAGTACCTCGTTGGGGAGAAGAATTTTTATACTGGCATGCTGCTCTATTACAATACATGGAAGATGCGGCATCCGGAGCCCAATGATCTCTTGCGCATCATGGAAAAGGTATCCGGTCTACAACTGCATTGGTATCTGCGCTACTGGGTAGGCACCACCAAGCGAATGGATTATGGGATCAAGGATGTCAGTGAAGAAGATGGATCCACGCGTATCACGCTGGAGCGCATTGGCGAATTTCCCATGCCCATTGACCTCCAGGTCACCTATACCGATGGCACGAAGGAACTGTTCTACATCCCCATGAATGAGCTGATGGGCAACAAGCCTGTTGATCCTTCATCGGCACGCAGGACCGATGCCCCGGTTTGGTACTGGGTGAAACCAAGTTATTCGCTCACGGTACGCAAGCCATCCTCGCAGATCGCCACCATAGAAATTGATCCCTCACAGCACCTGGCTGACATTGAGCGCTCCAACAATCTGTGGAATGTCGCTGAAAGAGAAAAGCAGCAGCCCGAAGGCGGTCGCTAGAGCCTACTTCACTGCCTTGCCGTCGCGATCGAAGTTGATCACGAACAATTCACCGATAGAGCTCTTGGTCTTCACGGAAAGCTCTGAGGTCTCCATCATAAAGACCATTTCAACTGGAATCTGGTCAAACGTAACATCCGTGCTCCAGGCCAATCCCTCCACTTTGTAAATCTTGGTGAGCGTTGCCTGGTACTTGTCATTCAGTTTAGTCTCTTGATAGGTGAGCACAAAGAAGACCATGCCCTGGGCATCCGTTGCCGTAATGACCTTTGAAACCGGCAGGTAACGCTTCTTGAACGCTACTTTATTGACTGGATAGATGGCTTTGACGCCCACCTTTCTGGAGGGTGTGATTGTGTAGAAGTAGCCTGAGCCGACAGAGTCTGCAAACACCAATCCTGCCGTAAGCTTTTCCTCTTGAATCACCATCGGCTTGAACCGACTGAAAGCGGAGACGTCAGCAAAAAGAGGTATGGAGTCCGTGTTGTCAACAATCCAACGAAGCGCTGCTGTTCTCGTGGCCAACCTGGCCTCCCTGCGAATGATCTCACGTAGAGCAAGTTCTTTTGTACTGCGAATCAACGTCTTCATCAACGATGGCGTGCCGTAGGCTGTCTTGACAAAATGCTGATAGTCCAGGGCTTCCTGCTCCACATTACGCTCAACCAGACCTCCGGCAATGCTATCCAATACACGTGCAGCGCTGATCTCTCTCTTCAATGCATCCATCTGCGTGGAAATGCCTGCCGAATCACGCAGTGGTTTATTTTCAACAACCTGCGAGGCAAACATCAGTTCTGCCTCTTTCATTGCAAACACACCGAGAGGCAATGGATTAGGATCTATCTTCTTCAATTCGGGGAATCCATTGGCTCTCAATGCGAGAACTTCTGCCCGAACGGAAACGGAATCATTCTTGACGCGTTGCTGCAGCTGGTTGAGCTCTCTGTCCCTGCTTACCAGCTTGTCGCGAAGCGGTTTTACTTCCTTCTCAATAAAGTCAATGGTCATGACTGCCCATCGCTTGAAATCCTGAATCTTAATATCGTCAACATAGAAGTCAGCTGGACTAATTGGTTTCTCAATGTCCACAATATCCTGAGGGTTAAAGTCCTGATTATAGCCAATCTTGCCAAGTCCCTTTGCGGTTGCCTTGTAGTCGTTGAAGTGCATATGACTGGAATCGCATGTGATGGTCAAATCATTCAGCTGCTTAATCAGTGAGTCATTGGAGTGAAGAAACAACCGGCGCTGATCGTGGTATTGCTTTTGAATGGATGTAAACTGCCCGAAGGCGCTACGGTATGCCTTCTCTGAAGCGAGAAATTGAGCCTTCATAGTACGAATCCCCTTGGCACGTTCCTTTAGTTTCATTCCCTCCTCGATCCGTAGCACAACATCCGAAAGTTTGACACCAAATTCCCCTGTCCGAACATCCCGGCGGTTAAACATTTGATAGTACTCGTCATTGCGGGACACTTCCTTTTCCGTCATGCCATTGCTGGCCATGCCAAAAAAGTAGACAGCCGAGTCCAGAAAGGTGACATGCAGATCAGTTTGCTTCAGAATATCTTGTTTCGAAGCCTTGCTTTCGTAGATGAACGCCATGAACAAATAGGCGTTGGGGTTGTCATCTGTCACTTTCAGGTAACGCTTCAGGTAGGGTTCCGCGTTATCATAGTCTTTGGCGCTCAACAGTACAAAGAGCTCCTTGTATTTGATCTTTTGACCAAAGGTGCCTATTGCAGCGATCATCAAGATAAACAAGGTAAAGAATAACCGCTTTCTCATCTTTGCATTATAAATTGCTGCAAAATAGTCAATAATTAAGATTTTTGATGAGCTACAAAAGTCGCACCAAAGAGATCCTTTCCCGGATTTTTGACTTTGCAAAACCCTTCCTTTTTGCCGGGCTGACGATCGCTGTTCTTCAAATGACGGGCCTCATGGGTGCAGCATCGTACGCTACGCAGTGGACGCTACTCCAAACCGGCATTCGCGACGCCGATGAAGAAGTTGTAGAGGAGGCCACAGCATTTGACTATGCCTTTACCATCAAAGACCTCGAAGGAAACAGAGTCTCCGTAGAAGACTTTAAAGGAAGAGTCATTTTCCTGAATATGTGGGCCACGTGGTGTGGACCCTGCCGCGCAGAAATGCCGAGCATCCAGAAATTGTACGAGAAAGTTGACAAGGAAAAGATTGTCTTCATCATGCTGTCCATTGATAAGGATAGCGACCTTCAGAAAGTCACCAACTACATGACGGACAAAGACTTCACCTTCCAGGCCTACCTCCCATCCGGCAGTCTTCCCAATCAACTTCGCGTCCCTTCAATACCCACCACGTTTGTCATCTCCAAAGACGGCAAGGTGGTCAAGAAGGAAGTCGGCAGCATGCGCTACGACACCCGGGAGTTTGAGAAGTTTCTGGAAGAGCTGAGTGCAGAATAAATTCGTTTACCACCATTCCATGATCCTCACCAAGCGAGTCGGAGTTGCCCTGATACTCCTGTGCACGGCGTGCAATGTTTCTGACTCAACATGGGAAAACGTGCGTAAGGAACTCGCGGAGATTCAGCAAAAAGACCAGCAGTACCGGGGCCAAATGGATTCCATAGCAAAATTGGAAGGATGGCAGTCCCAGGCCGTCGCGATACTCTGGGAGAAGCAGAAAGTCATCGACTCCGCCAACCTTGCAGCCATCGACCGCACCATCACACGGTATGGCTATCCTCCGAAAGCAAAGGTAGGCGACCTCTCCGTCGTTCCCTTTTCCGTAATACAGCATGCCGACGATTCAACCCTCGCAACATACTACGAGTTGATTCTTGGAGCCGGAAAGGACGGCGACTTGCGGATGCGTGACGTGGCTCAATACCAGGACCATGTACTGTTGACCGAAAAACAACCTCAGGAGTACGGCACGCAGATCTGGATTGAATTTAAGAAAGATGCCAACGGCGCCAGCTATGATTCTGTTTTCCTGTGGCCCGTACGCGACCGTGAGCACGTCAACGAAAAACGACTCGCCATAGGACTCGATTCTCTTGAAGCCCATCTGCGCCGTTATGGAATCAAGCCGTCGGAAGAATACCTGATCCGCAGGTCATCGACAGGCGGCAGCAAGTAGCTGGGACGTCAGCGATATTCCTTTGCCATCTCCTGAAAGACCTTCATTCCGGTCGTTGCTTTCTCCGTGATGAATCGAATACCAGGCCGCGTCTTCCCTTCGGGAATGCGGGGGTCGACAATAAAGACAGGAACTTCCGGTGATATCATATCAACGAGCCCTGCTGCAGGGTACACGACCAGCGAAGTTCCGACGACAAGAAGAATATCACACGCAGATACCACTTCGGCAGCACGGTCCATCATCGGAACCATTTCCCCAAACCAAACAATGTTCGGACGCAGCTGAGAACCGCGCTCACACCGGTCACCGAGTTTAAGCTCCCAGCCCATAATGGGATAGACAAGCGATGGATCAAGGGTGCTGCGGGACTCAAATAACTTTCCATGCAGATGCATGACATGCGTTGAACCCGCACGCTCGTGAAGGTCATCGACGTTTTGCGTGATTACTGTGACATCAAAATCTTTCTCCAGCGCCACAAGAATTTCATGAGCCTCATTGGGTCGGACATCGCGGGCAGCACGGCGACGTTGATTATAAAACTCCAGAACGCGTTCAGGATCCCTGTGCCAGGCTTCCGGAGTAGCTACATCTTCAATGCGATGTCCTTCCCACAGTCCCCCCGCATCGCGGAAGGTTGCGAGACCGCTTTCTGCGCTGATACCCGCACCCGTCAATACCGCCAGTCTCTTCACCGACTACTTCTTCAAATGTCTGTCAAAGAAACTTCTGGCTGATTCGAACACCTTGCTCCAACTCTGGTAGCGCAGGAAACCATGCACTTCATCCGGAAGCACGAGGATCTCAACCGTAATGTTCTTCTCCCGGAGCCGCTCGGCGAGATCCGTGGTCTCCTGAAACAACACGTTGCGGTCGTCGTCGCCACAAACCAACAGCACTGGTCCTACCCACTTCGACAAGTCACTCACCGGAGAATGTAAGTAGGCGGTTCCCATATCGGTACCTGTTATCCCCCACCCGCCACCGGGCGAGAACTCACGAGCGCGGAAACTCCAATCATGAACACCATGCAAATCGACACCTACTTTAAAGAGCTCGGGATTGCGCGCCAACCCCATGGCCGTCAGGTAACCTCCATAAGACCCTCCCCACAGTCCAATCTTGCTGGCATCCACTTCAGGCAACGTCTGCAGATACTTTCCGGCCGCTACAACATCCTGATACTCACTCGCCCCCCAGGGTCCCTGGTCTTTCGCACGGCGGAAGTCACGGCCGTAGCCAATACCATCGCGATAGTTCACTGCGATGACAGCGTACCCCACACTGGCGAGGTACTGGTTGAAGGCATAGCAGTTCGCATAGTAGTCGCGATAGTGGAAGCCTAGCAACATCTGTCGTATGGGGCCACCGTGCATGAAGACTACCCCGGGACGTTTGCCCTTCAGATTTCGGTTAACAAAAAGCTGACCATGAACCGTAGTCCCATCGGGAGCTTTGAGGATCACTTGCTCCGGTTTCACAAAGGCCTGAGGACTGAACGAGGCTGCTGGGGGCGCGGAAAGCGCTTCATACTTCTTCGAGGCTTCGTCGTAGCGCACTAGCGCAGGCGGACTCGTCACCGTTGAACGAAAACAATACAGTGCACCATTGACCAGACTCGGATACATTTCAATGCCTTCACCGGATGTTACGGCAGAGACTTTCCCGTCGGCCACACCTGATTTTGATATGTGACGACGATCAATGTCCTCACGATTGCCATCGAAATAAATGGTGGTCTCGGCATTGTCCAGCACATAGCTCTCCACCTCACCATTTCCAGACGTAATGTCCTTAACATCAGTACCATCCGGTCGGATCGAATAGACATGATCCCACCCTTGATGCTCTGAAAAGAAGAGGATGCGATCCGTCTTCGTCCATGTCAGCAGCGGAGTGGGATACATCTGTGCGAAACCACCGTCATCGGCAGGTGACGACCAAACGGCGCGACCTTGTCCACTCACCGCATCAACGACCCATACCGAGAATTTCCTTCCGCCCACAAAGCTGATCAACTCATCGGCTTTAAGTCCGGGCATGCGGATGAAGGCGATGCGCTTGCCGTCGGGAGACCAGACAGGTACGCGGTCCATACTGACTTCCGGTGCGATCCATCGAATGGTCCTGGATGCGAGTGTGTATACGCCAATAAAGTTGTGGTCGCGGCGATAGCTCGTAAACAGTACCTCCTTGCCATCCGGTGAAAATTTCGGCTCACCGTTCGCGCCGCGGGCAAAAAACAACGGTGTGGGACTGGCTCCCTTCTCGATAGAAATACTTTGTATCTGAGGACCTTTTGCAAATAGCAGTTTTGAGCCATCCGGATAAAAGACCGGGTCTGATCCGGGCGCTACCTTGTACATCGAATTGGTGACCAGCACCACACACCATATGGCCTGATCGACACCCTCAGCCAGACTCGCTGGATTTGGGCTGTACCCCTCACGACTTTGATCACCGCCACGGACAAAGATCAACCGCTGTCCATCGGGAGAAAACGCCAATTGTGAAAGCTCCTGGCCATCATCCTGAACGTATGAAGTAATTTGTCGCGTCTTCCCTGCCGCATCGCGCAGAAAGATGTTACGCAGGCCGCGGTCATTGACGATCCACGCAAGCTGCTTCCCGTCTTTGGAAACGGCAAGTCCGGATGCCGATGGCCCACTGAGAAAATTATCGAGAACAGGCTGTGCCCCGGCCGACAGGCAGAGGCAGACGATCATGAATGCTGGAAGTAATCGCATGGCGGATGTTTTTTATACAATATAAACATCAGCCTCGAAAATATAGCCTTCGAATGGTCGAGGGGAAGAACCGCGTTACCGCCGGTTACTCCTTCTTTTTTCTGGGGAAGAACCTCCCCTTGCGTTCCGGCGCGTTTTCTGCCAGCGTCAGGCACTCCTCCAGCGTCAGGTCTGCAGGCACCTTATCTTTGGGGATCTTGACATTCTTTTTCCCTGCTTTGATATAAGGTCCAAAGCGTCCATTGAGAATCTGAATATCCGGATTTTCTTCAAAGAGCTTGATCGTCCGGTTCTTGTCCGTCTCGCGCTTCGCATGGATCAGTTCCACGGCCCGCTCGGGAGTTATCGTATACGGGTCTTCGCCTCTCGGTATCGACACAAACTTCTTATCGTGCAGCACATAGGGTCCGAAGCGCCCGATGTTGGTTACCACCGGTTTTTCTTCGAACAAGCCGAGGTCACGGGGCATCTTGAGAAGCTCCATAGCATCTTCCAGCTTGATGTTCTCGAGAAACTGACCTTGTCGCAGGCTGGCAAACTTCGGTTTCTCCGGGTTGCCATCTTCCGGGTTCTCGCCTACCTGTATATACGCTCCAAACCTGCCGAGTTTGGCATACACTTTCTTTCCTGTCTTCGGGTCAACGCCAAGTTCGCGGCTTTTGTTCTGAACAGAAGATCGTTCGACAAGTTCCGTCTTCGTCACCGTCTTATGGAAAGGACGATAGAAGCCTTCGATCATCTTCTGCCATTTGACTTTTCCGCTGGCGATTTCATCAAACTCCTGTTCAATCTCGGCCGTGAACGAATAGTTCGTGATGTCCGGGAAGTGTTCTACCAGGAAGTCATTCACAATCATGGCAATGTTGGTAGGGAAAAGCTTGTTTTTCTCCGCTCCCGTGATCTCGGTATCGACACGGGAGGTAATGGCGTTGTCAGCCAACGAAAAAGAACGATACTTCCGCTCAACTCCTTCACGGGCTTCCTTGACAACATATCCGCGCTTCTGAATCGTCGAGATCGTCGGCGCATAGGTTGACGGTCGGCCAATTCCCAACTCCTCCAGCTTCTTAACCAATGTAGGTTCTGTATAGCGTGCCGGATGACGCGAGAAGGTTTCGGTAGCATCCAGATTTTTCAGGTCCAGAATCTGTCCGATGTTCAGCGGCGGCAACACGCGACTGCTTTCTTCAGGTGCATCCTCGTCATCATCCTGCGACTCACGATACACTTTTAAGAATCCCTCGAAGCGAATAACTTCTCCGGATGCTGTCAGCGTGCGGGGGTTGGTAGATATCGATATTGTGGCTGTTGTACGCTCAAGTTCAGCATCAGCCATTTGAGAGGCGATGGCGCGTTTCCAGATGAGATCATAGAGTCTCTTGGCACCGCTGTCCATGCCGGGATCCATCACTGAAAAATCTGTAGGACGAACTGCCTCGTGAGCCTCCTGGGCACCGCTGGTCTTCGATTTGTAAACGCGCGTATGAACAAACTCTTTACCGTAGGCCGATTCAATCTGCCGCGTTGCCCCTTGAACCGCCTCATCCGAGAGGTTGACCGAGTCGGTTCGCATATAAGAGATCTTACCGGCCTCGTACAATTTCTGCGCCACCACCATGGTCTGCAGCACCGAGAAGCCTAACTTACGTCCGGCCTCCTGCTGCATGGTCGATGTCGTAAACGGCGGCGATGGCGACTTCTTGGCTGGCTTCTTCTGAAGGTCGCTGATGGTGAACGTGGCACCCTTGCACGACTCGAGAAACTTCAGAGCCTCCTCTTCAGAATCAAACTTTTCCCCCAGGTCGGCCGTCAGCTGCTTTCCTTTGCCCAAGTCGAATATTGCACTGACCTTAAACGATGACTTTGCTTCAAAGCGTTCAATCTCCCGTTCGCGTTCTACCACGAGGCGCACGGCGACTGATTGCACGCGTCCTGCAGATAGGCCCGTCTTGATTTTCTTCCAGAGGATGGGTGACAGCTCAAAGCCGACAAGGCGGTCGAGGACACGACGTGCTTGCTGGGCGTTGACGAGGTCAATATCAATGCCGCGTGGATTTTGAATCGCGTTGAGGATCGCTTTCTTCGTGATCTCGGTAAAGACGATGCGGCGGGTCTTCTTGTCGTTGAGATCCAGCACCTCTTTGAGATGCCAGGAAATGGCCTCTCCTTCACGGTCTTCGTCGCTCGCCAGGTAGACGATTTCAGCCTCATCGGCCATCTTCTTCAGCTTGGCAATAATTTCCTTTTTGTCCGGGCTTACTTCATAGGTTGGCGCGAAGTTGTTTTCAACGTCGATGGCCCCGTTTCCTTTCGGCAAATCGCGGACATGGCCCATGCTGGATGACACCTTAAAGTCCTTACCCAAATACCCTTCAATCGTCTTGGCTTTCGCAGGCGACTCAACAATCACGAGGTTCTTTGCCATTCAAAAAATTTTGTTCCGAAGGCCCCAAATATCACAAATTTTTAAAAAATCAATTTGAGATGACAATATTTGCAGGTGGTTTTGCTCGTTAATCGAACCTTTTTTGCCGTCCTGTGAAGAAAAGAATCCTTGTCCTTCGGCATGCGCAAAGCGCTGGTAAACAAGGTAGTCAGCGTGATTATGACCGAAAGCTAACAGCTGAAGGCGAGCACGATGTAAGAAAAACAGGATCATTTTTCATTGCGACCTCCATTTCACCCGATTATATAGTGTCCAGTGGCGCAGTCCGTACCCGCGCCACTGCGGCAATACTCAACGAAAGCCTGCACATTCACCCCTCACGCATCAACATGCTCGATGAGCTTTACGAGGCTACCGCTGATGAATGGATCGATCAACTGCGACAGCTACCTGCTGACGTTCATTTTGTGCTTTTGATCGGACATAATCCCGCTGTGTCGCAACTAGCGAGTATCTTCGCAAAACGTTTGATTGATCTCGCGCCGGGACGTTATGCTGGCTTCGGCTCCACCACCAACTCCTGGCTCGATTTCGCGACATCGGCACAGGAACTTACGATCCCGCCAACGACTCACTAGATGACTTCCCCAAACGACGCGCTGGCAGCCTTTGACGTCAACGGACCTGGACTCCCCGACACGTTGTTTGGTTTACCATTTACTCCGGAAACATCACGGATCGTCATCCTTCCTGTACCTTGGGAGGCAACGGTATCGTACCGCACAGGAACAGCAAAAGGTCCGGAGGCCATCCTGGTTGCCTCACGTCAGCTGGACTTCTTCATGCGTGAGATTCCGGATGCCTGGAAACTTGGCGTCAGCATGGCAGAAATTCCGGAATCACTGCGCGAAGCGAGCGACACCTTGCGCATACTGGTCGACCGGTTTCATGCCAATACCGAGAACCCCGAACTCATTACACAGAAAGTCAACGAGGCGTGCAACAACCTGAACATCTACGTCCGCTCGTTGGCCAATGCCCATCTCGGTCGGGGGAAAATTGTAGGGCTCGTCGGCGGTGATCACAGCACACCGCTTGGGCTCATACGCGCACTTGCCGAGAAGCATGAGCGTTTTGGTATTCTTCAGATTGACGCTCATGCAGACCTGCGAAAATCGTATGAGGGATTCCAGTACTCGCACGGTTCCATCATGTACAATGCTCTAAAATCAGCAGCGGTAAGCCGGCTGGTTCAAGTGGGTATCCGCGACTTCTGTGAGGCCGAGTACCAGTTGATCCAGCGCGCCGGCGGCAGGATTCGGACGTTCTTCGACGATGACCTGAAGAGCAAGCTCAATACGGGAACATCCTGGGAAGTCATTTGCACAGAAATCATCAAAGAGCTTCCACAGAAAGTGTACATCAGTTTTGATATTGATGGACTCGATCCACGTTACTGTCCGCATACCGGCACACCTGTTCCCGGGGGACTTGAATTTCACCACGCCGTTGATCTGCTCAAAGCCATCGCCACCAGCGGTCGAACCATCATCGGCTTTGATCTGAACGAAGTAGCGCCCGGTGCTCCTGACGACTGGGATGCCAATGTCGGCGCGCGGCTACTGTGGCAATTGAGTTGCTGGACAGGTGTCTCCCACGGACTTCTCACCCACAGCCGGCTGACCCGCTGACCTGCACAGGGCTGGAATACGAAAATTGTCTATTTTGCACGCTTATCCCCATTGAATGAGTGAACTCATTAGCAATATCGCAACGGGTGTGTGGACACCGGTGCTCTTCCTCCTTATCCTCGGCGGGCTATTTTTCTTTATCTACTCCAGGCTCGTTCACTACCGTTACTTCACCCACAGCATCGCCATCCTGAAAGGAAAGTATCATGATCCCAATGACCCGGGTCAGATTAGTCCGTACGAAGCTCTTTCAACGGCGTTAGCCTCAACCGTCGGCATGGGAAATATTGCCGGTGTCGCAGCCGCCATTAGTCTTGGTGGACCTGGGGCATTGTTCTGGATGTGGGTGACGGCATTCATCGGTATGTCGACCAACTTCTTCACAAGCACTTTGTCGGTCATGTACCGTGGGAAAGATTCAGAGGGTGTTATACAAGGTGGGCCCATGTATGTGATCCGGGAAGCGCTAGGCAAACGATGGATGCCATTGGCGATACTCTTCTGCCTCTGCTGCATGGTGGGATGCCTGCCGATTTTTCAAGCCAACCAGCTTACACAAGCCATCATTGATATTGGCGTCTCCAGTCCTGAGACCAAAGCCTGGTCGTTGTCCTTCCTGGGTATTGAGGTGAATGCTTTGAAGTTTATCATCGGCATCGTTCTTACCATTATTTCCGGTACGGTTATCATCGGAGGAATTCAACGCATTGGAAGCTGGGCCGGTAAGATGGTCCCGCTGATGATCATTCTTTATTTCTTTTCTGTTGTTGCCATTCTCATTATCCACATCGACCAGGTACCAGAGTATCTTTGGATGATCATTACCGATGCATTCGTGGGCGAACATTCCAACGCCTCTCCCGCTCTTGGAGGCATCGTCGGAGGGCTTATCGTAGCTGGTGTACGGAGAGCCTCCTTTTCAAATGAAGCCGGGATCGGCACGGCACCCATGGCGTTGGGAGCTTCACAAAGTACACAACCTATCCGTGAGGGCCTGGTGTCGATGATGAGTCCAGCCATTGACACGCTTGTCGTATGCAGCCTCACCGCGATGGCCATTCTGGTCACGGGTGCATGGAAAAGCGACGCCAACGGCGTGACGATGACAGCGCTTGCTTTTGAAAGTTCTCTGGGCGATGTCGGAAAATACCTGTTGCTGCTCTGCGCCTTTTTCTTTGCAGTTACATCGCTGTTCTCATATTCCTATTATGGAAGCAAGGCACTCTCATTCCTGATCGGGGTGAAAGCCAGCAAGTACTATGATTACTTCTACCTCTCGACCATTGTCGTCGGCGCTGTTTCTTCCATGGCCGATGTCATTAACGTGATCGACATTGCTTACGCACTCATGGCTGTTCCCACCATGTTATCCGGTCTAGCGCTGGCGCCGAAGGTTATGGCTGAAGCCAAAGGATATTTTGCACGGCTCGATGCCGAAAGGAAGGCAAGGTAATCAGGCCGAGCGTTGATTGCTCGGTTGCTCAACCTGGACGCGGTCGCTTTGGTAGGGATAGTCGAAAAGGCCGTGCTCCTTAATGGCCGACTCCACTTTGTGTGGAACAAACTTCTCCCATCCAATTTCTCCTTTTCGGATCATGGCAAGCACATTGTCGGAAATGATGTGCAGGTTGTTGACGTTGGCATCACGCACATCCTCCATCTTACCGTTCTTCATCAGGTAACGGAACAAGTCGCGGGTGTTTTCGGGCAAGCCTTCTTCAAAATCTTTCAGGGTAAACAACTCGTGTGAGTCCTTCTTCCACGCCGGATAGATGTACAGCTTGGTATTCGTCCCGAACAGGGTACCAAAACTCTCCAGCAGACCACCGCGAAGGTTTTCGTAGGTCTTCTCTTCAAATACTTTCTGCAAGGCATAGATACCCATGATGATACCCATCTTCTTGCCCTTGGTTGTTCGCGACAGGTAGTCCACGAGGCGGAAGTATTCAAAATAATTGGAGATCAGCACCGTTTGCCCCAGCGAGCAGATGATATCGGCCCGGTGGAGAAAATCTTTTTCATCGATATTTCCATCCGCACTCAGGTCATTGAGGGTCAATTCACTCAACACGACAATCTTCGAGCGGTCGACATCGGGCTCCGTCTTAAAATGCCGGCGTGAGGCCAGCAGCATGTCGACGTTGACATGCGTCACGGGGCGGAAACGACCGCGCAGGACAAGCACATTCTTCTTGTACAAGGCCTCGGAAGGCTGAAGTACTGTTCCATCCGGACCAAACATCGCTGCCTTGGTCAATCCGTTTTTCACCAGCTTCATCGCCATCAAGCGGTTGTCGACATGCTTGAAGTCGGGACCGCTGATCCGCAGCATATCGATTTCAACACGGCGTGTCGTCAATCCATCCAGCAACGACATCATGATTTGCTCGGCATCCGTGAGGAACATACAAGCATATAGCATGTTGACGCCAACGGTACCTACAGCAAACTGCTGTTGGAGCTGATCGTTGTCGTGCATCTTGATGTGCGCTACGCAGTCGTTGAACGGTCCCAGCGGATACGTCTGAAACCGAAGACCGATCCATCCATGCCCTTGGTTTGTGCGCTCATAGTTCAGAATTTCTACCGTGTCGGCAAAGGCGAAGAACCGTACCCTTTCGGCGCGGTGCGGAAGTCGCTCCAGCAACAAGGCGTACTCTTTTTCAAGCATGCTGATCAGGCGCTCTTCGCAGACATACCGGTCGCAAACGCCATAGATCGCATCCGAGAACTTCATGTCGTAGGCAGAGATGGTCTTGGCCACCGTTCCGGAAGCGCCACCAACTTTGAAGAAGCTGGCCGCCACCTCCTGACCAGCACCGATCTCGGCAAAGGAACCGTAGATGGTCTTGCTCAGGTTGATTTGAAGGGCCTTTTCCTGGGTTGTTAGTTTCTTCGGCGCGTCCATGAGTCAGGTCAAAAAATCGGGTTTTACAAAGTTAGCTTTCTTAGCACAATCCGTACCAAGGGGCCTCAACATAATTGCAAGGCTGTTGAACCCCACTTTTGATAATTTTGGTAATAGGTCTATTTTGCCAGCAAATCTATTGTAACCATGTCCAACAGAGGTAATTTTTCCAGTCGAATTGGGTTCATCCTTGCCGCCGCCGGCTCTGCCGTAGGTCTCGGCAACATCTGGCGCTTCCCCTATCTGGCGGGAACAAACGGTGGCGCGGGATTCCTGCTCATCTACCTCCTCTGCATCTTCACCCTGTGCTTCCCGGTCATGGTCGGCGAGATCGCCATCGGCAGAAAAGCCGGCAGCGACGCTTATGGATCTTACCAGAAACTGGGTGGAAAAAGCTGGGGCTATCTCGGATTGTACGGCATCCTCGCCGGCATACTCATCCTCTCCTTTTATAATGTGGTGGCAGGATGGGCGTTCGGCTATTTCCTTGAAATCACCTTCGGCAATCTGCTGGAACATTCCGACTTCAATGCATTCTTCGGAACCTTTATTAATGAGGTCGGTCCCATTTTCCTTTTCTCTCTGGGATTCATGGTAATTACGGCCGTGATCGTATCACAAGGAATTGCCAAAGGTATCGAGGCAGCCAACAAGATCATGATGCCAGGGCTTTACCTGATCCTCATTGGACTGATCATTTATAGCCTTACATTACCCAATGCGATGGCAGGGGTTCGGTTCTACCTGATACCGGAACTTAGCGAGATCACAGCGAAGACAGTCTTCTACGCGCTTTGTCAGGCATTCTTTTCATTGTCTCTGGGGATGGGTTGCCTCATCACGTTTGGCTCTTATGTAACGAAGGACCAGAACATTGTTAAAAGTGCTGCCGTCATTTCCATCGCAGACACCTCCGTGGCTTTCCTCGCAGGATTAATGGTTTTTCCGTTGGTGTTCTCGCTCGGAGCAGCTCCCGATCAGGGACCCAAATTGATATTTGTAATCCTTACGGAAGCCTTCCAATCGATGGGACCTGTCACAGGCCGCATTGTTGGCGGTGCGTTCTTCCTACTGATTTGCTTTGCTGCGCTTACGTCTACGATATCTCTGCTGGAGGTTCCGGCTGCTTACTTTGTTGATCAAAAGAAGATGCCAAGGAAGACCGTGGTCTGGGGCTTGGCCGGATTAATCTTTGTTCTGGGACTTCCTTCACTCGTCAGCCAGGGACTCGTCCCCGCACTGAATAAACTCCCCATTCACAATAGCCCGGACTTCCTCTCCTTTGTCGCTGATTTCACCAACATCATGCTGATCACAGGCGGTGCGGTGATGTGTATCTTCATCAGGAATCAATGGAAGATTCAGAACATGCACGATGAACTGGCCATCGGTAGCCCTGGTTACATGAACTCGTTTGTGCGCAGCTACCTGGACTTTACCATCACTTGGGTATGCCCTGTTCTCCTCAGTATCCTGTCGGTGCTGGTGATCATCGATCAGTTCTTCGGCCTGACCTGGTTGTTCTGATCAAATCAGTCAATCCAGTCGGCCACGAACAGGTTGGTATCCCGAGTGCCGTTGTTGTTGCGGTTGGATGAGAAGATGAGCTTCTTGCCATCGGGTGAGAACATGGCAAAACTGTCGAAGACCTTGTCGTAGGTAATCTGCTCGAGTCCGCTTCCGTCTTCATTGATCATGAACAGATTGAACTCAAATCCACGGGTACCCTTGTGGTTGGAACTGAAGATGATCTTCTTTCCGTTGGGATGATAGAACGGCGCCCAGTTGGCTTTGCCCAACTTGGTCACCTGACGCAGGCCCGTGCCATCCACATTGCAAACAAATATTTCCATCGACGTCGGCGCCACCAGCCCCTGCTTCAGGTTATCGACGTACTCCTTCTTCTCTTCCTCGGTCGTGAATCGTGAAGCACGGAAGACGATCTTCTTCCCATCGGGTGAAAAGAAAGCGCCACCATCGTAACCCAGCTCATTGGTAATCTGCTTCACGTTCTTTCCATCGATATCCATCACATAGAGGTCCAGGTCGCCGTTGCGCGTCGACGTGAAAACGATCTTGTCTTTCTTGGGTGATACCGTAGCCTCGGCATCATAGCCAGGCGTGGTCGTCAGTTGCTTGATGATTTTCCCTTTCAGGTCGGCCACGAAAATATCGTAGGTATCATAGACGGGCCACAGGTACTTCCCGCCGGGCTTGCGCTCCGGGTCGGGAGGACAGGCCGTTCCACCAAGATGCGTGGAAGCATAGAGGATGGACTTCCCCTTCGGCATAAAAAACGCGCAGGTGGTTCTCCCCTGCCCCGTGCTGATCATCTGAGGCTTGGTGCCGTCACTGAGGCTTTTGCCTTCAATGGGCATATAGAAGATCTGATCGCAGGAAAGTCCCCACTTCTTATTATTGGACTGGAAACTGATCATCTTGCTGTCAAAGCTCCAGTACGCTTCAGCATTATCTCCACCGAACGTAAGCTGGCGGACATTCCCCAGATGCTTCTCTTCAGGATACTTTAGTTCCTGAGAGGACGAAGTGAATGATGTAAGAACACCGAGGAGTATAATCGAACCAAGTCCAAAGAATTTCATAGTTGTGTTATTGATGAATGGTCATTCAGGGCGTGAAGGTAAGGTTCTCCCGTTTCTTGATGTACCTCTAAACGAACTTTTTATGCCTTGCGTTTGGCCTCTTCCTCTTTGAGTGCCCGGCGCAATATCTTGCCCACATTGGTCTTGGGCAACTCCTTACGGAACTCAATGAATTTTGGCACTTTGTAGTTCGTGAGGCCTTCGTGGCAGTAGGCGCGTATTTCCTCTTCCGTGAGCGACTCATCGCGCTTCACGACAAACGCTTTGATCACCTCGCCCGACTTGGGATCGGGAATGCCGATGGCGGCAACCTCCAAAACTTTTGGGTGAGAAGCCATGACATTCTCTACTTCGTTGGGGTACACATTGAAACCCGAAACCTTGATCATGTCCTTCTTGCGGTCGACGATCTTGAAGAATCCTTCTTCGTCCATCAAGCCAATATCACCGGTCTTAAACCAGTCTTTATGGAAGAACACACCTTCATTGTCTTTCTGCCAATAGCCACGCATCACCTGGGGTCCGCGAGCACAGATCTCACCGATTTCGCCCATACCCAGTTGCTTGCCATCGTCATCAAAAATGGCGACTTCGGTGGAAGGCATCGGCAGACCGATCGTCCCGCGCTTGTGCTTTCCATCAAGCGGGTTACAGCACAATACCGGCGCTGTTTCACTCAAGCCATACCCTTCCACAATCGGTGTTCCCGTTTCCTTCTGCCAACGAATGGCCACGGCATCTTGCACAGCCATTGCACCACCGATAGCGCCATGCAACAAAGAGAAATCACATGTGCGGAAGTCATCGTTGTTCAGGAGCGCATTGAATAACGTATTAACACCGGTGAGTATAGTGAACTTATGCTTCTTGAGTTCTTTGACAAAAGCAGGTATATCACGGGGATTGGTAATGAGCACATTCTTCACACCCGAGGAATACATCAGCACGCCGTTGACGGTGAGTCCGAAGATATGATACATGGGAATGGCCGTAATTATAACATCCTTGCGGCCCGCCAACAAATAAGGTTTGAACCAGTGCGTCACCATCATGTTGTGCGCGATGATGTTGCGGTGCGACAACTGCGCCCCTTTGGCTACGCCTGTGGTTCCTCCGGTATACTGAAGCACCGCCAGGTCTTCAATGTCCACATGGGGCTTGTCCAGTTTTTGGCCCTTGCCTTTCTCCAGCACATCCATAAATCGGATGGCCTTAGGAATTTTGTAGGCAGGCACCAGTTTCTTGATATACCGCACAACGAAATTGACGATGCGTCCTTTTACTGGTCCCAGCATATCACCAAGACCTGTGACAATGACGTGACGCGCATGCACCTTATCACGGATCGCTTCGAGGTTGTGCGCAAAATTCTCGAGGATAACGATGGCGGAGATGCCGGCATCGGTAAACTGGTATTCCATCTCGCGCGGCGTATACAGCGGGTTGGTGTTGACGACAATCAATCCTGCCTTCCACGCGCCAATCAACGCAATCGGGAACTGCAATACGTTGGGCAGCTGAATAGCAATGCGCTCGCCCTTCTCCAAGCCCAGTTCCTTTTGCAAGTATGCGGCAAAGGCTGTGGACAGGGTGTCGGTCTCCCGGAAGGAAAGCGTGCGGCCCATATTCTCGAAGGCGATCTTGTCGCTGAACTTCTTGCTGGCTACCTCAAACAGTTCGATCATGGAACTGTACTCAATTGGACCGATGGTGGGAGGAATACCTTCAGGGTAGCGGCTTATCCAGGGAAATTGGTTTGTCATAACCCACGAAGATGGCTAACAAACCCGCGGAAAAAAAAGCCGTCGGCATAAAATCAAAAGCGGGTGTACGTCGTAACGCACACCCGCTTTCATTGCTGTAGAGGAAGGGTTCGAACCTTCACGAGGTAGTTAGCCACAGGACAAAAAGAGAGCACGTTAGTGGTCAATCCTATCCGCCTAGGCGGACATATCCTGCGTTTATCCCGCCCCACCCAGCACTTCGACCGGATGGAACCCTCACCCCCGAGACAGGAGGGCTTGTCTGCCAATTTCAACACCCTACAGTGTTTAATTATGGCTCAAAGTAACGCCAGAACGTACCATCAATTCAACAGGGGTATAGAAAAAATGAAATCCATTTAAAATTTGTCAGTATCTATGTGGAAATATTGAGAATATGACAACAAATAAGCCATCTGGTTACACAATTGACAATACAGACCTGAAAATCCTGGATGTTCTGGTCAAGGATGCCAAGAAACCCTTTACGGAGGTTGCCAGGCAGGTCTTTGTTTCACAGGGAACCGTCCACGTGAGGATGAATAAGATGATTGAAGCTGGCATTGTTGAGAAGACGACCCTGAAGATCAATTACGCCAAACTGGGCTACGACATCACGGCGTTCATCGGTATATACCTGGAAAAGAGTTCTTTATATGAGAAGGTCCTCGAAAAGCTTAAAGCCATTCCTGAGATTACGAGCATCCACTATACCACAGGCAACTACTCCATGTTTGTCAAAATCCACTGCCGCGATACCAACCACCTCAAAGAAGTACTTCATGGCAAAATGCAGCAGGTAGCCGGCATTGATCGCACTGAAACGATGATCTCCCTCGAGGAGAGCCTTGACCGAAACCTTAGACTTTCTGAATAAATCGGGCATTTCTGAACCTTCCGGGGGTATTATTGTTTAATTTTAAACCTTATTTGAAATTGGTCTAAATACGTAGATGGCTAAGGATGACCATATTATACAGGAAATCACCACCCGAGAGTACGAACATGGCTGGGTGGCAGACCTTGAGGCAGATTCGGCCCCTAAAGGGCTGAGTGAGGATATTGTCCGGTTCATCTCCAGCCGCAAAAATGAGCCCTCCTGGCTCCTCGATTGGCGCCTCAAATCCTTCCGCCACTGGACATCCATGACGGAACCAAAATGGCCAAACGTCACCTACCCTGCCATCAATTATCAGGACATCATTTACTATTCGGCTCCGAAGCAAAAAGCATCGCCCAAGAACCTCGACGAGATTGACCCGGAGTTGCTCAAGACTTTTGAGAAGCTGGGTATTTCACTGACAGAACAGAAACGCTTGACCGGCATCGCGGTAGACGCTGTCATTGACAGTGTATCCGTTGCCACAACGTTCAAAGAGAAGCTTGGCGAACTGGGCATCATCTTCTGTTCGTTCAGCGAGGCCGTGCATGAGCATCCGGAATTGATCAAGAAATACCTTGGGTCCGTCGTACCGGCCACGGACAACTACTTCGCTGCACTCAACTCCGCCGTCTTCTCGGATGGTTCATTCTGCTACATCCCTGCGGGCGTTCGTTGCCCCATGGAACTTTCGACCTACTTCCGCATCAACGCGGCAAACACCGGACAGTTTGAGCGCACACTCATTGTAGCCGAAGAAGGCAGCTATGTGAGCTACCTCGAAGGCTGCACGGCCCCCATGCGTGATGAGAATCAGTTGCACGCTGCTGTTGTGGAGATCTACGCCATGAAGAACGCCGAGGTGAAGTACTCAACGGTGCAAAACTGGTACCCCGGCAACAAAGAGGGTGTCGGAGGTATCTACAACTTTGTCACCAAGCGTGGACTCTGTGCCGGTGACTTTTCCAAGATCAGCTGGACACAAGTTGAAACCGGATCAGCGATCACGTGGAAGTATCCGTCGTGTATCCTGAAAGGCGACAATGCCATCGGGGAATTCTACTCCGTTGCAGTCACCAACAACTACCAGCAGGCAGATACAGGATCGAAGATGATTCACATCGGCAAGAACACCAAGTCGCGTATCGTATCGAAGGGTATCTCTGCCGGCAAGTCACAAAACAGCTACCGAGGCCAGGTGCACATACACAAGCGTGCCACCAACGCAAGAAATTTCTCGCAGTGCGACAGCCTTCTGTTGGGCAACCGCTGCGGAGCTCATACATTTCCCTACATCGACGTGGAGAACAGCTCTTCGCGCGTAGAGCATGAAGCGACGACATCCAAGATCGGTGAAGATCAGATTTTCTATTGCCAGCAGCGCGGCATCAGCGAAGAGGCCGCTGTGGCCCTCATCGTAAACGGCTACGCCAAGGAAGTACTCAACCAGCTGCCGATGGAGTTCGCCGTCGAAGCGCAAAAACTGCTGGCCCTTACACTCGAAGGAAGTGTAGGCTAAATTTTTCTAACTCACTTATGCTGACGATAAAGAACCTGCACGCGAAAATTGAAGACAAGCCGATACTCAACGGAATCAATCTTACCGTAAACGCCGGTGAAGTACATGCCATCATGGGACCCAACGGCTCAGGCAAGAGCACCCTCGCCGCCGCACTCGCCGGTCGTGAATCGTTCGAAGTAACCGAAGGTACTGTGGAGTTCTTCGGCAAGAACCTTCTGGACCTCGCACCGGAAGAGCGTGCACGTGAAGGACTCTTCCTTGCTTTCCAGTATCCTGTAGAGATCCCCGGAGTAAGCACCATCAACTTCATGAAGACAGCACTCAACCAGGTCCGTGTTCATCGCGGCTTGGCTCCCCTCGATGCTGTCGCCTTCCTCAAACTCATGAAGGAGAAAATGAAGCTTGTGGAAATCGAGCAGTCGCTGCTGAACCGCTCACTCAACGAAGGCTTCTCCGGAGGCGAAAAGAAACGCAACGAGATCTTCCAGATGGCCATGCTGGAACCCCGGCTCGCTATCCTTGATGAAACGGATTCCGGCCTCGACATTGACGCCCTGCGCATCGTCGCCAACGGCGTCAACGCCCTGCGTTCGAAGAACAATGCCACCATCGTGGTCACCCACTACCAGCGGTTGCTCGACTACATCGTCCCTGATTTTGTGCACGTCCTCTACAAAGGCCGCATCGTAAAATCGGGCACCAAAGACCTCGCCCTCGAACTGGAAGAAAAGGGGTACGACTGGATCAAGGCTGGACTGGCCACGGTATAACGATGGAAACGGTTACCGACAAAAAGAATCTCCTCGCCTCTCTTGAGGAAGCCTTTGCCCAGCGCGGACATCACCAGGATGCCCGTCGTAGCAAAGCCATGAAGTTGCTTTCCGCAAAAGGCCTGCCCACCAGCAAGTCGGAAGAGTACAGGTTCACGCCTGTCGTCAGAGCACTGGAAAACATCCTCAACCTCGAGGTTCCGGCATCCATCAGCAACATCGCTTCACTCCAACTTATTGCCGAGGTATCATGCAACCGGGTGGTTTTTATCAACGGCGTATATGCTCCGGAACAATCACAACTTCTGGATAAGAATATATCCATTACGCTCACGGAAGCTGAAGAAGCCAGCGCGGATCAGGATCCCTTTGATCTTCTCAACCGGGCCTTTACTGGACCTGTAGTCCACGTGAAAATTGGTAATCACGAAACGGCGCAACACCCTGTCGCTTTTGTGTACTACTTCGACAGCCCTTCCTTTGTGTTTGCCAACCCCCGGTGGGTATGTACGACCGGGCCGGGCAGCAAACTCACTGTACTCGAACACACCATCGCCCGCACAACGGCGTACTTCAACAACAAGCAATCACGGATTGAAGTCGGTGAGAATGCCGATCTGAGCTTTGTGATGATTCAGCAAGGTGGCCGCGAGGAAATTCTGGTGAATAATGCACAGCTCGAACTGGCTTCCTCCTCACGCGTTTCGTGCTATACATGCACGCTGGAAGGGAAGTTGGTCAGGAACAACCTCACGCTCGCCCTGAACGGTGAAGGCATTGACGCACACCTGCATGGTATCTACCTCGTGTCCGGCAACAACCTGATGGACAACCATTCGGTGGTCGATCATCGCAAACCAAATTCATACAGCAACGAACTCTACAAAGGCATCCTCGACGGCAACGGCAAGGCTGTTTTCAACGGGAAGATCTTCGTGCGACCAGACGCACAGAAGACCAACGCGTTTCAGTCCAATCGCAATATTCTACTCACCGATACCAGCACCATACACACCAAGCCACAGCTCGAAATCTGGGCTGACGATGTGAAGTGTTCGCACGGCTGCACAACGGGGCAGCTCGATGAGGAGGCGTTGTTCTATCTGCGTTCACGCGGTATCGACAAAGATGCTGCCCGCGGCATGCTGCTGACGGCGTTTGCCAGTGAGACGCTCGAAGGGCTCAAGGACGAAAAACTGCGAGCCTTCATCGAAGCCTTGATCCTGAAGAAACTTCACCCCGCGAATCCGTCATGAGCGCGGCTGGCACCACCATAGGCGTGGACATCGCCGCTCTGCGCAAAGCATTCCCTATCCTGGATCAGGTGGTGAACGGTCATCCTTTGGTCTATTTCGATAACGCGGCCACGACCCAAAAACCGAAGGCCGTTATCCAGTCGCTCGTTGACTATTACTCTGGCTACAATGCCAACATTCACCGCGGCATTCACGCATTGGCAGAGAAAGCCACCAAGGCCTATGAAGAAACCCGGGTAAGCGCGCAGCATTTCCTTGGCGCCCGCGAGAAGGAAGAGATCATCTTCGTCCGAGGTGTGACGGAGGCCATTAACTTGGTTGCGCGCTCGCTAGGGAGTGTCATCCTCCATCGTGGCGACGAGATGATCATCTCAGGCCTGGAACACCATTCCAATATCGTTCCCTGGCAGATGATCGCTGAAGAACGGGGGGCTACCATCCGTGTTATCCCCGTTACCGCTGCCGGAGAATTGGATCTCACCGCCTTCGACAATCTTCTTTCCAGCAAGACGAAGCTCGTCAGTGTCAACCACGCTTCGAACAGTTTGGGAACCATCAACCCCATCGAGTCCATCATCCAAAAAGCCCATGCCGTTGGCGCCCTTGTCATGGTTGATGGCGCACAAGCAGCAGCGCATCTTGATATTGACGTTCAGAAACTGGACTGCGACTTCTATTGTATCTCCGGACACAAAATGTATGGCCCTACCGGAGTCGGCGTACTCTATGGAAAGCGCGAGCACCTGGAGCGCATGCCCCCTTACATGGGAGGCGGTGAAATGATTAAAGAGGTGACGTTTGCAAAGACTACCTACAACGACATCCCCTACAAATTCGAAGCCGGCACACCCAACATTGCCGATGTGATCGCGCTGAGTGAAGCGTTTGCTTTCATCAATCATCTCGGCAAGGAAGCCATTCGGAATCATGAACATCAGTTGCTGAGCTACGCCGTACAGCAACTCAGCAGGATCAAGGGCATGCGGCTGATCGGCACTGCGAAAGAAAAGGTGAGTGTCCAGAGCTTCCTGCTGGAGGGAATCCATCCCTTCGACGTAGGTCAATTACTTGATGCACGGGGCATTGCCGTTCGCACCGGGCACCATTGCACACAGCCCCTGATGGATCATTTTGGCATAGAAGGAACTGTTCGGGCGTCTTTTGCTGTTTACAACACGAAGGAAGAAATCGACAAACTTGCCGAGGGTCTCTCTCGGATTACCGGAATACTCGGATGACGATCGAAGAAACACAAAGAGAGATCATGGATGAATTCGGGTTGCTGGAAGGCGACCGGGAGATGTCGGTGATGTACCTGATCGATCTGGGGCAAAAGCTTCCCGACTTTCCGGAAGACGCGAGGATCGAAGGCAACCTCGTGAAAGGGTGCCAGTCGAAGGTATGGCTTACCGCCACGCTCAGTCACGACAGGGTCTACTTCAGTGCCGACAGTAACACAGCGGTGACGAAAGGCCTGGTGAGTTTGCTCATTCGCATCTTTAATGGACATTTGCCCGAAGAGATCATTTCCGGAGAATTGTTCTTCATGGAGAAGATCGGCATGGACCGCTTCATCGGAACGCAGCGCTCCAACGGATTTGCAGCCATGATCCAACGCATGAAACAATACGCATCGGCGCTTAAGACAGCAACAGGAATACAAGCATGAGCGAGGAAACAAAACAGACACAGCCTGCCGTAGAGCAACGTGGCGATGACCTTCGCGAGAAGGTGATGGCGGCCATCAAGACCGTGTATGACCCGGAGATCCCTGTCGATATCTACGAACTTGGACTGATCTATGAGGTCACCATTTTCCCGCTCAACAATGTACACGTCCTGATGACACTCACTTCTCCGTCATGCCCTTCCGCGGAAGTCATTCCATCGGAAGTAAAACAGAAGATTGAAGACATTGACGAGGTCAACGAAGTGAATGTGGAAGTGACGTGGGACCCGCCCTACTCACAGGATATGATGAGTGAGGCCGCCAAATTGGAACTAGGATTTCTTTAATATGTTATATCAACTTGACTAAATAACGAACAACGTATGAGCATGTATCCCGAACAACTGGTTGCCCCGATGAGAACCGATCTTACGGTTGCCGGTTTCAAAGAATTGAAGACGCCTGCCGATGTGGAGAAGCAGATATTGACCGAGAAGGGCACGACGCTCCTCGTCATCAACTCCGTATGCGGCTGTGCCGCCGGTGCCGCACGCCCCGGCGTGAAGTGGGCCTTACAACAGACTACGAAGAAGCCCGATCATCTCGCCACCGTATTCGCCGGCGTGGATACTGAAGCGGTCACCAAGGCCCGCCAGCTCACGCTGCCCTACCCCCCATCATCGCCTTCCATCGCATTGTTCCGCGATGGTGAACTGCTGCACTTCGTCGAGCGCCACCACATCGAAGGCCGGAATGCCCAGATGATCGGAGAACACCTCCTGGAAGTGTTTGACGAGTATTGCTAGTTAACCCACGGCACAATGACCAAAGCCCGGCTTGCCGGGCTTTTTTATTTGACCGAAAAGCATGCTAAACTGAACCAATCATCCCAATCCTTGTTGTTCAACCAAATGAAAGTCGCCGTATCCCGTCAGGAGCATTTCAACGCCGCACACCGGCTGTATAACCCAGCGTGGTCGGACGAAAAGAACGACCAGGTCTTCGGCAAGTGCAACAACCCGAATTTTCACGGACACAATTATCTAGTGATCGTAACCCTCATTGGCGATCCCGACCCCGACACAGGGTATGTATACGACCTGAAAGCCTTGAGTGATCTCATTAACGCGCACGTTATTCGTCCTTTTGACCACAAAAACCTTAACTTAGATACTCCCTATTTCCGCGACCTGAATCCCACGGCAGAAAATATCGCCGTCGTAATATGGAACATCTTGCGGAAACAGATCGACAGCCGACTGGAGCTTAAACTCAAACTCTATGAGACAGAAAGAAATTTCGTTGAATATCCGGCCCATTAACCCTGCCATCGAGAATGACAAGGCACAGTGGAACACCCCGCTGCGGGCGGACGCTTTTGCGCTGACCGACGAAGAGAAGATCGACAAGATCGAAGGACACGTACGCGAAATCATGGAGACCCTCGGCCTCGACCTCACCGACGACAGCCTCAACGGCACGCCCAAGCGTGTGGCCAAGATGTACGTCAAGGAAGTATTCAGCGGATTGAACCCTAAGAACCGACCCCACGCAAGACTCTTCGAAAACAAGTATAACTACGAGGAGATGCTCGTAGAAAAGGAGATTACTTTCTACTCGCACTGTGAGCATCACCTGGTACCTATCTACGGTCGGGCGCACGTCGCCTATTTTTCTTCTGGCAAAGTCATCGGCCTCTCCAAAATCAACCGCATCGTTCAGTACTACGCCCGTCGCCCCCAGGTGCAGGAGCGCCTCACGGTACAAATTGGAAAAGAACTCCAGGCCATTTTACAAACCGAGCATGTAGGAGTCGTTATCGATGCCAATCACATGTGCGTGGCAATGCGCGGCGTGGGTGACACGAACAGCAAGACCGGAACGGCGTATTTCTCGGGGAAATTCAAAGACGAGAACGTTAAGAGGGAGTTTCTCAATTTCATCAATAGTTAAACGTGTTTGCGTGGCAACGTGTTTGCGTGTCAATGTGTTTGGGTTCAATAAGTCATTGGTTTCTTTTTCTGATAAGGTATTTGATTAATCCCAGGTTGAGGGCAATCACTCTTTCGGCCAACTGGCGTACTTGTGAGGATTGCTCTTCCGTCCAATACGTTTGGTCGGCGGCGGCGTAGGATATACTCATGACTTCGTCAGCTGAGGATGTCGATATCTCCAGGAAGCGGATGAACTCTTTGTCGCTCATCCTTCGAAAGCCCTCGGCAATATTGCTCATCGAAGAAAGCGCTGCGCTTCTTACTTGGTCCCGCATATTGAAGTCCCTCCACAACGGTCCGCTACGCGACAAAGCATAAACAAGCGCCGTAAGTTCTCTCGCTGCCTTCCAACAATTCAGATCCTGAAACCGGTCAACCTTTGCCATAACTTTTCCTGCAAAGTTGCTCGCCTACGAAATTACCCGGCGAATATCCCTTGAAGGAAATCCTGATCATTTGAGTCCGGCAAACAGGTCCAATCACCAACCCCGACCCAAACACCCAAACACGCTAACACCCAAACACGCTGACACCCAAACACCCAAACACGTTGACACGTTGACACGTTGCCCCCCAAACACGTTAACCCCCGCGTTGACACTTTAGTACTTTTTCGTAGTTTAGCAGTTCATGAAAACCCAAACCTATGGCCTTTGATCTGGACATGATTAAGAAGCTCTACGCCGCCATGCCTGAGCGTATTGCAAAAGCTAGAAAAGTGGTCGGCAAACCCCTGACCCTCAGCGAAAAGATATTGTACTCCCACCTCTTCGCCAGCCAGAAACTGGAGAATTTTGGGCGCGGTAAGTCGTATGTGGACTTTGCCCCCGACAGGGTGGCCATGCAGGATGCTACGGCCCAGATGGCACTGCTGCAATTCATGTCGGCAGGACGGCCTAAAGTGGCTGTACCTTCTACCGTGCACTGCGATCACCTGATCGTGGCCAAGAGCGGTGCCAAGCAGGACTTGACTGCCGCAAACTCCGAGAGCAAGGAAGTATTTGATTTTCTTTCGTCAGTCTCCAATAAGTACGGCATCGGATTCTGGCGTCCCGGCGCCGGTATCATCCACCAGGTAGTGCTCGAGAACTACGCCTTCCCCGGCGGCATGATGATCGGCACCGACTCACACACTGTGAACGCAGGCGGACTCGGTATGGTCGCTATCGGTGTTGGCGGCGCAGATGCTGTTGACGTGATGGCGGGTATGGCGTGGGAACTAAAGTTTCCGAAACTCATTGGCATCAAACTCACGGGCAAACTCAACGGTTGGGCTTCTGCTAAAGATGTGATCCTGAAAGTCGCTGGTATTCTCACCGTAAAAGGCGGTACCGGTGCTATCGTGGAGTACTTTGGTGATGGCGCACAGTCACTCAGCTGTACAGGAAAAGGAACCATCTGTAATATGGGCGCCGAAATCGGCGCTACCACTTCGACATTCGGCTACGACAGTTCCATGGAGCGCTACCTCATCTCTACCGGCCGCACGGAAGTGGCCAAGATGGCCAACAAGATCAAAGCGCACCTCACCGCGGATCCGGAAGTCTATGCCAATCCCGAAAAGTATTTCGACCAGATTGTGGAGATCAACCTCTCTACCCTCGAGCCACACCTCAACGGTCCGTTTACGCCCGACCTCGCCACACCCCTTTCGAAAATGAAGGAAGAAGCCGCGAAGAATGGCTGGCCGACAAAAGTTGAAGTGGGCCTGATCGGCTCATGCACGAACTCATCCTACGAGGATATCGCCCGCGCGGCAAGCCTCGCTGTTCAGGTGGCCAACAAAGGTTTGAAGACCAAGGCCGAGTTCACGATTACGCCAGGCTCGGAACAAGTACGATACACCATCGAGCGCGATGGATTCATCAAATCGTTTGACCGCATCGGCGCCACAGTATTTGCCAACGCGTGCGGACCCTGTATTGGTATGTGGAACAGGATGGGTGCTGATAAGAAAGAAAAGAACACCATCGTTCACTCGTTCAACCGCAACTTCCAGTCGCGCAACGACGGCAACCCCAATACGTTCGCGTTTGTGGGCTCACCGGAGCTCGTGACAGCACTCGCCATTGCAGGCGATCTTACGTTCAACCCCATCACCGACTATCTTACCAATGAGAAGGGTGAGAAAGTGAAGCTCGATGCACCGAAAGGTGACGAGTTGCCGAAGAAGGGCTTTGATGTTAAGGATCCCGGCTTCCAGGCACCCGCCAAGGATGGCAGCAAAGTACAAATCAAAGTCAATCCCAAATCGGACCGGCTCCAATTGCTGGCGCCCTTCAAACCTTGGGATGGAAAGAATTTCATGGGACTTCGCCTGCTCATCAAAGCCAAGGGCAAGTGCACCACCGACCACATTTCGATGGCCGGCAAATGGCTGAAGTACCGCGGTCACCTGGATAACATTTCCAACAACCTCCTGATCGGTGCGACGAACTTCTTCAACGAGAAGATCAACAGCGTCAAGAACGGCCTCAACGGTCAGTACGATGAAGTACCCAAAGTTCAGCGCGCTTACAAAGCTGCTGGCGTTGGATCGATCGTCGTGGGTGACGAGAACTACGGAGAAGGTTCATCCCGTGAGCACGCCGCCATGGAGCCACGCCATCTTGGTGTGCGTGTGATCCTGGTGAAGTCATTTGCCCGTATCCACGAGACCAACCTGAAGAAGCAGGGTATGCTGGGCATCACGTTTGCCAACAAGGAAGATTACAACAAGATCAAGGAAGATGACACGTTTGACTTCACGGATCTTACTTCTTTTGCACCCGAACGTCAATTGACTATCGTCCTGAATCACAAAGACGGCAGCAAGGATACGATCAAAGCCAACCACACTTACAACGCCAACCAGATCGACTGGTTCCGGGCAGGCTCGGCGCTCAACCAGATCGGCACGAATGCGGCGGCACGTAAGTCAGCAACAGCAAAGTCCGGGAAGAAACCGGCGAAGAAGGCTGTGAAAAAGGCTGCGAAGCCGAAGGCCAAGGCCAAAAAGACGGCGGCCAAGAAAAAGTCTGTGAAGAAAGTGGCGAAGAAGGCTGCTAAAAAGAAAGGGAGACGATAGACCGCATCGAACCCAACGGAACGAAAGCCATTCTAACGAATGGCTTTTTTTATTGAGGCAAACTTCAGATCCCTTTTGTGATCCCTCATTCCAGCCTGCAATGACGACAATTGCTGTTTGATGATACGAATCATCGGTTCACGGAGTCTGGGTCATTGCTCTCACATCGAATAAGTCCATACCCTTGCTTTACATTGGATAAAAGCCTCCCGATTCATCTGTTTACTTGCTTGTATTTCAAACGTCCATTCGCAACAAAACACATTGACCATGACCACCACAAACAGCACCTTACTCAAAGATCGGCTGCATGCTGCCAAGCTCCTTGCAGCGAAGGTAGCCAGCTTCAAGGATAGCAATGCCATTGTCGTTGGCGTTGGGCTCGGAGGAGCGTCACTGGGCATATCGTTGGCCAAAGAACTGAATCTTGCCCTTCAGGTTATCTTCTTTCAATCCATCAGGCATCCGGCTCATCCCGACAAGACCATCGGATCGG
>CAYMPU010000090.1:0-4315 GCA_964392375.1 uncultured Ohtaekwangia sp.
TTCGAATCCCTCCCTCTCCGCCACCTTTTGCTTTCCTATCTTGGTGTTTAGCCCCAACGACAAATGAAAAATCTTTGTTTAATTTTCTGCTTCTTTTCCTACTTTGTTTCTCAATCACAAACAGTACCCACAGTGGCCACAAAATTCCTTGCCCTCGGTGACTCCTATACCATCGGCGAAAGCGTTCCCGAACAGGAGCGCTGGCCTGTTCAATTGGCGAAGGTCCTGATTGAACGCGGACAAAAGATCGAAGCTCCTCGCATCATCGCTACCACCGGCTGGCGCACGGACCAGTTGAAGAAAGCAATGCTGGACGCCAACCTCAAGAATGAGTACGGCATGGTTTCACTGCTCATTGGCGTGAACAACCAGTACCAGAAGAAGTCCGCCGAAAGCTATGCCCCGGAATTTGAAGAACTGCTGAACATGGCCGTCGCACTGGCAGGAGGGAAGAAGGAAAATGTGTTTGTCGTCTCCATCCCGGACTATGGCTACACTCCCTTCGGTAAGCCCAAGCAGGAAGAAATCTCGAAGGCCATTGATCAGTTTAACGCAGTCAACCTTACGATTACATCGAAGATGGGCATCAAGTATGTCAACATCACCGATCTGACGCGCGAAGGGCTCGCCAAGCCGGAGTATGTGGCGGGCGACGGACTGCATCCTTCAGGGTTGATGTATGGTTTATGGGTGGAGCGGATTTTGGTTGCGCTTACACCCAGGAGATAATCGAGCTTACTTCACCAATGGAAGTATAACACCTGCCAGATTCTCTCCAACTATAGCATGCCCCTCCGCCGTAGGATGTATGCCATCGGCCTGATTGAGTCGCTCAATGCCTGCAACGCCATCGAGAAGGAAGGGGACCAACACAGCCTTGTTCGTTTTGGCGAGGTCCGGGAAAACACTCTTGAATTCATTTGAATATTCTTTACCCATGTTGGGCGGTACCATCATGCCGGTGAGCACAAACTTGCAGTTCGGATTCCGGGCCTTCACTTTGTCGATGATGGTTTGAAGATTCTTCTTCGTCTCCTTCACAGGGAGCCCCCGCAGACCGTCGTTGGCGCCGAGCTCAAGAACAAACACATCAATAGGTTGTTTAAGTATCCAGTCGATACGGGTGAGCCCGCCGGCCGAAGTCTCGCCGCTGAGACCGGCGTTGATCACCTTGACGCTCGCACCAGACTCCGTGAGCTTTGTGCCCACCACCGCAGGAAATGCTTCCTCGGGAGAAAGGCCATAGCCCGCCGTTAGGCTGTCGCCGAAAAAGAGGACGACCCTGGGTTTGGGAGCCTGAAAAAGCATGGCGACTACAATAAAGACCGCTAACTTACCGACCATTGACTATCTGATTACGTTCTATTCAATTTATACAAATAACGCCTTTCACCCGCCGAGGTTTCCCTCCCTATGCCAGAAATACTTTTAGCCGCCGAAAACCTTACCAAGTCGTATCGGTCCGGCGACCGCGACCTTGTTGTCCTTGACAGCGTTTCCTTTCAGGCGGAGCAGGGCTCCAAGTTGGCCATCATGGGCCCGTCCGGGAGCGGCAAGACAACCCTGCTCGGACTATGCGCCGGGCTGGATGTGCCAACCGCAGGCACTGTCTCCCTCATGGGCTTCAAATTGAATGCCATGAATGAAGATGACCGTGCCTATCTGCGTAATCAGTATACAGGCTTTGTTTTCCAGAACTTCCAGCTGCTCTCCACACTCACCGCGCTGGAGAACGTCATGGTACCCTTGGAGCTCCGCGGCGAACGGAACGTGCATTCCAAGGCGAAAGCTCTCCTCGACAGAGTAGGGTTGTCAGACAGGGTACACCACTATCCAACACAACTGTCGGGAGGCGAACAACAACGGGTGGCCATTGCGAGAGCCTTCATCACTGAACCTAAAATTCTCTTCGCGGATGAACCTACCGGTAACCTCGACGAAGAGAATGCCAAACAGGTGGTCGATTTACTCTTTGGCATTAACGGAGAGTCGAAGACCACGCTGGTACTGATTACGCACAACGTAGAGCTCGCCCGCCTGGCGGACCGTATCCTGGAGATGAAAGGCGGAAGAATCGTCAACGACAAACGCATGACGTTGGCATGATCGAGTATCTCATTTCACTAAAGCGCAAGACGCGTCCATTCTGGAAAGACCGCTGGCTGTGGAGCATGGCATGGCGGGATGCCCGCCATAACTATGGCCGGCTGTTCCTGCTGGTCGCCTCGCTGATCACAGGCATCGCAGCCGTCGTGTCAATTGGCTCACTGAATTACTCCCTTCAAGAGACACTTGACCTCAACGCAAAGGAGTTGCTGGGCGCCGACCTCGTGGTGAACAGCAACAAAAAGTTTGATGAATCCATTATTGCCGCCCTTGATTCCGCCAAGGTAGCGCGGGCCTCCGATGCAGAAATGGCGTCGATGGTGATGTTCATGAATACCGGGCAATCCCGCCTGGTGAAGCTGACTGCCTTGTCGGGGGATTTTCCTTTCTATGGAAGGCTGGAGACCCAGCCCGCCAATGCAGTAGCGATGATGAAGACAGGTCGCTTTGCGATGCTCGATGAGTCGTTGGCACGGCAGTTTGAGGTCAGCTCTGAAGACTCAATCAAGATCGGCAACAAGATGTTCAAGATGGCCGGCGTGGTCAACAAGATACCCGGTGGTGGCGTACTGACGTCTACACTTGCGCCTTCGGTGTACATCTCCATGAATGCGCTCGATTCGACGGGATTGATTCAGTTCGGTAGTCGGGTGAGCTATAGCCTTTTCATAAAAACATCGAGCGACACGCAGACTGAAGACATACGAAAGTCCATTCGGCCATTGGTAAAGAGGCTTGGCTATAACATCGACACCGTAGATGAACGCAAACGCGGACTGGGCCGCGGACTGCAGACGGTGTACCAGTTCTTTTCCCTGCTCGCCTTCGTGGCGCTCATCCTGGGATGTATTGGGGTGGCCAGCTCGGTACACATCTACGCTCGCGAGAAACGTGATGAGGTTGCTGTACTCCGCTGCCTGGGTTCATCGGGGTGGCAGGCATTCAACATCTATTTCATACAGGTTGTGGTACTTGGCCTTCTCGGAAGTATCCTGGGCGCCGTACTCGGTGCTGGCATCCAACGCGTCATCCCCATCGTGTTCAAGAGTTTTATTCCGTTGGATATCCCTTTCTCTATTTCATGGGCGGCAATCGGAGAGGGGTTGATTCTGGGAGCCGTCGTCTCCGTGCTATTCACCATTCTGCCACTGGTGGCTGTGCGCTTCGTTCCTCCACTCACCGTCCTCCGCGCCGACTCCGCACCCCTCAAGCGTTTTTCGAAATTGCGCGCGTCTGCCATCGGCCTGATCATCCTTTTCCCTGTTCTGGCTGCTGCTTTCCAGTCGGGTAGTTGGAAGATTGGTGTTGGTTTTGCCGTTGGACTGGCCGTGGCGCTCGGGTGTCTTGCGCTGGTAGCTCTGGGCCTGCTGAACATGGTGAGAAGACTCTTTCCCAAGTCCTCGACGTTTGTCTTTCGACATGCACTCTCCAACCTGTTCCGTCCCAACAACCAGACTCAAGTATTGATGGTCACGATAGGTCTTGGTGGATTCATTATCGCAACACTGAACATCGTCCAGCACAGCCTGCTGGGACAGGTGGAGTTTACCGGCGGGAAAAATGAGTCGAATACCATTCTGTTCGATATACAGCCTTCACAACGGGATGAGGTGGTTAAGCTGATCCAGGACAGCAAGTTGCCCCTCAACCAGGTCGTACCCATCATCACATGTCGTATCCAGGACCTGAAGGGGAGACCTGTCGACGTGTTACTGAAAGATACTTCCGTGCACATCCCGGAATGGGCCCTCAGCCGCGAGTATCGTGTTACATACCGCGACAGCCTTCACCGTTCGGAAGAGTTGATCAAAGGTGATCTGCATCGCTACAAACCCGGCGTGAAAGACTCCGTGTGGGTTACAATCTCCGAGGGCATGCAGGAAACGTTGAAAATTGATGTGGGTGATTCCCTTGTATTCGATATTCAGGGTGTACCGTTGCAGGCACGGATCAGCGGCATCCGCAAAGTGGAGTGGCCCAAAGATCCCCCCAACTTCATCTTTGTATTTCCAAAAGGTGTCATCGATCAGGCGCCACAGATTTGGGTAGCAGCGACCCGTGTGGATGATACGGCGATAGCCAATCGCTTTCAGCAGCAACTGGTATTGGGTTACCCGAACGTTTCACTGATCGACCTCCGACTCATCCTCAGTACCGTAGAATCTTTATTTGCCAAAGTGGGTCTGGTCATCCGCTTCCTGGCGCTCTT
>CAYMPU010000091.1:0-15928 GCA_964392375.1 uncultured Ohtaekwangia sp.
ATGACTCCTTTTGAGTTGCGGGGCCACTTGTGCGTAGAGATCTACGCGCTTATTTTAGAGAACGATTTCTATCCCTGGCAACCTTCATTGCGCACTAACTCAATATCATGAAATACATCCACCTCTTCGCCGTTTGCCTCGCAGCCTCCGCCCTCGCCCAAACCCCGGTCGACTCCCGTAAACAGACCGTTGTCTTCAAGTCAGTCAACGTCGTCCCCATGGACAGCGAGCGCGTGCTTGAAAACCAGGATGTGGTTGTTCATGATGGGAAGATATTATCCATCGCACCAACGGGAACCGGTAAGGTCGGCAAGGGGGCGCTGGTGGTGGAGGCGAAAGGGAAGTACCTCATGCCGGGGCTCGCCGAGATGCACGCGCATATTCCGCCCAATGACAATGTCGAAGCGCAGAAGGAGGTCCTTACGCTGTTTGCGGTAAACGGTGTGACGACCATACGCGGTATGCTGGGGCATCCATCGCACATTGCACTGCGCGATCAGGTAAAGCGCGGTGAGGTACTTGGGCCGAAGATCTATACTTCGGGCCCTTCATTCAACGGACTCAGCGTGAAGACTCCGGAGGGTGGTGATAAGATGGTCCGTGATCAGAAGGCCATGGGCTATGACTTCCTCAAACTGCATCCCGGATTGACGTTGGCCAACTTCAACGCCATCGTGAAGGCGGCCAATGAGGTGGGCATCACGTATGGCGGCCATGTGTCGTCGGGGGTGGGGGTGTGGCGTGCTGTCGATGCGAACTACGCCACCATCGATCACCTGGATGGATTCATCGAAGGCATGGTGCCGGGCATCGAAGCCATGACGGATCAGGAGATTGGATTCTTTGGCTTGTTCGTGGGCAAGAAGGCCGACCTCAGCCAACTGCCGCGCATGGTCGAAAGTCTGCGCGAACATCGCGTTTGGGTGGTGCCCACACAGGCGCTGGCCGAGCGGTGGATTGCCGCCGACAAGTCGCCCGAGCAACTGCGGGCAGCGCCTGAAATGAAATACATGGACCCCAAAACATTGGATTCATGGACAGAAAACAAGAAGCGCCAGATGGCCGTGCCCGGATACAACGCCACAGATGTCGCCGACTACATTGCCTTACGCCGCAAGATCATCAAGGCCTGCAATCAGGGTGGTGTGGGAATGCTGCTAGGCTCGGATGCGCCTCAAGTATTTAACGTCCCCGGCTTTTCCATCCACCATGAACTCCGCTACCTCGTTGATGCCGGACTGACACCCTACGAGGCGCTCAAGACAGGCACGGTAAACGTCGCGGCGTTTTATAATGCGTCGGCTACATCTGGCACCGTCGCCGCAGGAAAGGTTTCTGATCTGGTGCTGGTCAATGCAAACCCCTTGCAAGATATCAACGCCACAACGTCCATTCACGGCGTAATGGTCGGAGGCAAGTGGCTATCACGAGCGTATCTTGATGCAGAGCTGAAGCGGCTGGAGAAGAAGTAGTGGCTAAGGTTCATTGCATTGTGACCCATCCGACGGAGTGTATGTTGTGGGAGATTGTGCTCCTTCGTTCGGGTCCCGCAGATTTTCGCAGATGTTAGCGCAGATTTGCGCGGAATTTGTGGTCCAGCCTGTCACCCCGGATTTATTCCGAGGCTGGGGCGCCACCGATTACCGTTTACCGATTACCGTTTGCTGATCACGCCTCACCGCCACCAACCTACTCTTCGTCCCCGCCAGCACCTCATTCACCGTCGTCAGCGTATCGCCTCGAATCTGATAGCGGTAGGTAAGGTCGTTGGTGCCGAAGCGGGATTTGAAGGTGAGAATGATGCGGTCCTGATCGGTCTTCCAGGTCACCCGGGGAAAGTGGCGATCGAGGTCGGCCGTGGAGTAGGGCGCACTGCCAGCGCGGACAAGGCGTTGATTGAACTTCTTGTAGAGTGCCTGGCGATTGAAGGCGGTCTTGCCGCCGGCGCGATATTCTATTTCGAAGGAATCACCGGTCTTGTTGCCCGCAAGGTTGATGGATTCGATGATCTTCCATTTGCCTACCAACAACGAATCGTGCAGGGCTATGGCTCCGCCACGTCCATCGCCGCCGTCCATGGATTGGGCATATGCGACGCTAAATGAACAAGCAAAAACAAATACTGTGAAATAACGAAACAAGGGGTGTATTAAAGGTGCGAAGATATGTACCGTATGGCTATGCAACCAATGACCGCCATCGTGGGTAAGCAAAATCTAACCTGATTCTCCGACGAAGTGGTTGTTGCGGGGGAATTGTACCGCTTCGTTCGGTTTCCCGCAGATTTGCGCAGATGTGCCCGCAGATTTTCGCGGAATTCGATACGGCTGTCACCCCGGATTTATTCCGGGGTTCCCCCGCACCCACTCCCTCGCATTCACAAACGCCTCGACCCACGGGCCTACTTCATCGGTCTGCTTCGACCTTGTGTAGTGCGGCCAGTTCCAGGGGAAGAGGGTGCGCTCGATGTGGGGCATGATGGCAAGGTGACGGCCGTCGCGGGAGCAGAGGGCGGCGACGGCGCCTTCGGAGTCGTTGGGGTTGCCGGGGTACTCAGGGTAGGTGTAGGTGGCGGCAACGGAGTATTTCTTTGGGTCGCCGAGCACGAACTGCCCTTCGCCATGCGCCAGCCACACGCCGAGTTGGGCGCCGGCGTAACTGCTGAGCATCACGGAATTGTTCTGGGGTACGGTGATGGTAATGAAGGTCGACTCAAACTTGCCTGAGCCGTTGTGGTGCATTTTGGGATGATCACGCATGTCCATCTCACGGTATACGAGGCCCATCTCCATCATTAGCTGGCAGCCGTTGCAGACGCCGAGACTCAAGGTGTCGGGACGCGCGTAGAAGTTATCGAGCGCGGCCTTTGCTTTTGCGTTATAAAGGAACGCCCCGGCCCAACCTTTTGCAGAGCCGAGCACGTCGGAGTTGGAGAAACCGCCAACAAACACAATCATGTTTACGCTGCTGAGGTCTTCACGTCCGGAAACGAGGTCGGTCATGTGTACATCCTTGACATCGAAGCCGGCGAGATAGAGCGCGTAGGCCATCTCACGGTCGCCGTTCACACCCTTCTCGCGGATGATGGCGGCTTTGATGCCCGATGGATTCCTGCGCTTTGGGTCGATGCCGTAGGTCGCAAACTTGCCGTCAAACGCAGACTGGAATGTGTAGGATAACGTCTGCCTGGAGAAGTTGTCACGCCGTTTCTCAGCGTGACCTCTTGGGCGCTGCACCTTGTCCATGAGGTATGACGTTTTGAACCACGTCGCGCGAGCTTCTGCAATCGGCAATGAATGGGCTTTTTCTTTTGTCGTGAGTTCCAGGGTGCCAGAAATAGTGACCTCTGCTATAGTGTGAAAGGCAATACCTGCTGCCTTGAGTGACTGCATTGCTTTCTCATCCTGCACCTGCACGAGTACTCCGGGGTTTTCGCTGAAGAGTACGGCGATGGTATCGTCACCAAATCCAGTGATGTTGGCTTTCAGGCCTGCGCCGGGAGTGGGAAAGCACATCTCCAGCATGGCGGTGATTATTCCGCCCGCTGAAATATCGTGACCGGCAAGTAAGAGATTACTCTTGATCAGCTGCTGAACGGCTTCAAATGCTCTCGCGAAGTGAGCTGTATCTTTTACGGTAGGTGCCGTATTGCCGAGTTGGTTGATCACCTGCGCAAAGCTGCTTCCACCGGGGTTGAATGTATCGCTTGAAAAATCAATGTAGATCAGTTTGCTGCCAGCCACCGGTTTGAGGTCGGGAGAAACCGTCTTGCGGATGTCTTCGACTTCGCCCACGGCAGAAAATATCACTGTACCCGGAGAATACACGACCTCGCCATTGGGGTACTTCTGTGTCATCGACAGGGAATCTTTACCGGTAGGGATGTTGATGCCCAGCTGGCAAGCAAAGTCGCTGACGGCTTCCACGGCCTGGTAGAGTCGCGCATTCTCTCCGGCGTTCTTGGCGGGCCACATCCAGTTGGCGCTGAGTGAGACGCCTTTCAGCCCGTGGGTGAGCGGCGCCCAAACAATGTTCGTGAGAGCTTCTGCAATCGCCAATCGGCTGCCCGCGGTAGGATCAATGAGTGCCGCACCCGGTGCATGTCCAATCGAAGTTGCCACTCCCTTGTTGCTGAGGAAGTCGAGGGCCATGACGGAGACGTTGTTCAACGGGAGTTGAATGGCACCACACGTTTGCTGCGTGGCCACACGACCCGTCACCGAGCGGTCTACCTTGTTGACGAGCCAATCCTTGCACGCTACACCTTCCAGCTGCAACACATTCTTTACGTATTCTTCAAGCTTCAGTACATCGTACGACAGCGCAAGCCGCTGCTCCTTGGGCGTACTGTCGCGAAGGATGGTTTTCGGTGAAGATCCGAACAGGTCATTCATGCGAAGGTTGACAGGAGGGATGCTGCCGTTCTTGCGCACGAACGAAAATTTGTGATCCCCCGTCGCATGGCCAACCTCATACATCGGTGCCCGCTCACGCTCGGCCACGCGACGCAGTGTGTCCACGTCTTTGGCATGAATGGCGATACCCATGCGCTCCTGTGATTCGTTGCTGATGATCTCTTTGGATGACAGCGTGGGGTCGCCGACAGGGAGTTTGTCAATTTCAATGGTACCGCCAGTGGCTTCCAGGAGTTCGGAGAAACAGTTGAGGTGTCCGCCGGCACCGTGATCGTGTACGGAGACGATGGGGTTATTGTCTGACTCGGCCATGGCGCGGATGGCATTCATCACGCGCTTTTGCATCTCGGGGTTGGAGCGCTGCACAGCGTTGAGCTCGATGGCGTTGCCGAATTGCCCGGTAGCCACCGACGACACCGCGCTGCCGCCCATACCGATGCGGTAATTGTCGCCGCCCAACAACACGATGGCGTCGCCGGGTTGTACGGTCTCTTTCTGACTGTCTTTCTCTTTTCCGTAGCCGACACCGCCGGCGAGCATGATCACCTTATCAAAACCGTGGTGCTTCGCGGGCTCCTCATGTTCAAAGGTGAGGAGGCTTCCGCAGATGAGCGGCTGTCCGAACTTATTCCCAAAGTCGCTGGCGCCATCGGAGGCTTTGATGAGAATCTCCAGCGGTGTTTGATAGAGCCACTTTCTCGGTTCAAGATTTTTCTCCCACGCACGGCCTTTATCGAGGCGAGGGTAGGAGGTCATATACACGGCGGTTCCTGCCAGAGGCAGTGACCCTTTCCCACCCGCCAGGCGATCGCGGATTTCACCGCCGGTCCCGGTCGCCGCGCCGTTGAAGGGCTCTACCGTGGTAGGGAAGTTGTGCGTCTCGGCCTTTACGGAAATGACGGAGGGCACATCCTTGATTTCAAAGAAGTCGGGGATGTCCTGCCGACGGGGAGCGAACTGCTCGATGACGGGCCCTTTGATGAAGGCGACGTTGTCTTTGTAGGCGGAGACGATGAAGTTGGGATGCTCTTTCGATGTCTTCTTGATGAGCTGAAAGAGTGTTGATGGTTTTTCTTGTCCATCAATGATGAACGTACCGTTGAAGATCTTGTGACGGCAGTGTTCCGAGTTCACCTGCGAGAATCCGAACACTTCGCTGTCGGTGAGTTTGCGTCCGAGCTGCCGGCTGACGTCGTTGAGGTAATCGATTTCCTCATCGCTCAGGGCCAGTCCTTCCTGCTGGTTGTATTGACCGATATCGTCGATTTCGATGACAGGCTCGGGGGTGTGGTGTATGGTGAATGTATCCTGGTCGATGCTCCGGTAGAGAACCTGCAGCATCGGATCAAAGCTTACTTTTTCGTTGGCATGGACGCTGAATTCTTCCATCCTTTCGATGTTGCTGATCCCCATCGTCTGGGTGATCTCTACGGCATTGGTGCTCCAGGGTGTGATCATTTCCTTGCGGGGACCTACAAAGAAGCCTTCCAGGGACTTTTCCGTAAGGGGTTTTGCGCCACCCAGCAGCCAAACCAGCTTGTCAATGTCTTCAACAGAAAAAGGGCGAGCGTGCCCGACCCCGAAGAGGGTGCCGGAAGTAGACCTGAAGAATAAAATCATGGTTGATTTAAGGGCTCAAAATTAATGGTTTTGCCCAACTGGAGCCTATGACTGCAGTGTTTTAATTAGGGGTCTCGTACCTTTTCTTCAACCTCAGCATCGACCGAAGCTCACAACTGGCTACTACTCAGCACTGCCAACACCCAAGAGCCAACACCCAATAGCTATTCCTACTTCAAGCGCAAAAAAGTTAATTTAACCGCAAAATAATCCCACCCATTGCCACGTCTCTACTCCCATGCAGCGAGTTGTGGCTATAGACATCGCCCTCATGGAGGAAATCAAGCAGGAAACATTCCGGAAGGAGCGTGGGAAGTTGCTCAACTTCATCCGCGGAAGGGTGGGGTCTGCCGAAGAGGCGGAGGACATATTGCAAGATGTTTTCTATCAGTTTGTGGCCGGTTTTGAGGCGATCGAGTCGCTGGACAGGATTACCTCCTGGCTGTACAGTGTAGCCCGCAACAAGATCATCGACCGCTACCGCAGGGATGCGGGTCGGCCGAGGACAACCACGTTTGATGGAGACATTTCCAGGGACGAAGATGCGCCGCTGACGTTGCAAGAGATCCTTCCTGACCTTGACAATACTCCGGAGGGCACGTTGTTGCGCGACGCGATCTGGGATGAGATCACCCTGGCCCTTGACGATCTGCCGGCGGAGCAGCGGGAGATCTTCATCCAAAATGAAATGGAAGAGCAGAGCTTCCGTGAGATTTCAGAGCGCACCGGGATCTCCATCAACACCCTGCTTTCGCGAAAGCGCTATGCCATCCTTGCCTTGCGCAAACGGCTGCAACGCTTTTACGACGACGTAATTGGCGAATAATTCCAACGACTAAACGCATGCAAATGCAAACGATATGAACCTTACCCGGATACTCAAATTTACTACCATCGGCATCCTCTTCGCGGCCCTCGCCGTGGTGTTGCTCGGTGCATTCACCTACCTCACGCAAATGTTGTGGAACTGGCTTGTGCCAGTGCTCTTTGCCGGGCCAGTCATCACCTTCTGGCAGATGCTTGGC
Source organism: uncultured Ohtaekwangia sp. (assembly GCA_964392375.1). Taxonomy (GTDB): domain Bacteria; phylum Bacteroidota; class Bacteroidia; order Cytophagales; family Cyclobacteriaceae; genus ELB16-189. Next base: position 7,061 of record CAYMPU010000091.1, read on the forward strand.
CTTCTGGTTCTGACGAAGATTCTACTCTGGCCCCTCGGCGGTGGCCGGGGTCATTGGCGGAACCATCGCGGTGGCATGGGTCGTCAATGGGCAGCCCGCTGGCAGTCGATGTCGCCCGAAGATCGGGAGCGTTTTAAGGAGAAGATGAAGGAAAAGTGGTGCCGGCCGAGGTCCACCACGGAAAGTGCTGGTCCAGGAGCCAATCTGCCCTCCTGAGGGGATCTGGACACAAAAACTTAACAAACTTTTTTTAGGAAACGCCCAACCTATTCTAAAAACGGGCGTTGAAGGAAACCAAGGAAACTTTGGAGATCAACAGAGTTTCCATAGTTTTGCGACCCTATGGAAGAAAAAGACACAAAAGAGCGGATTTTGAAGGGGGCACAGGAGCTGTTCATGAAGTACGGCGTGCGCAGCGTGTCCATGGATGACGTCGCCCGCCACCTCTCGGTTTCCAAAAAGACCTTGTACCAGTACTTCGCCGACAAGGACGAAATCGTCACCATGGTGGCCGAGTTTCATCTGCGCCACGAACAGGTCCAGTACGAGGAGCTTCGCGCCATGGCAGAGAATGCCATTGATGAGTTGGTGAAGATTTCTACGTGCATCAAAAAGGATCTGCAGAAGATGAACGCCTCGTTGCTATTCGATTTGCAGAAGTATCACCCGAAGGCCTGGTCGGCATGGCTGAACCACAAACAGGTGTATATGGGGCAGTCGATCATCCGCAACCTGAAGCAGGGAATTGCCGAAGGGTTCTTTCGTCCGGAAATCAACACCGATATCCTGGCCATCGCACGACTGGAGTGTATTCAGATAACGTTCGATGACCGCGTGTTCCCAACGGACCGGTTCAGCCTGGCGGAAGTCAATCTTCAATTGTTCGACCACTTCGTTTACGGACTTCTGACGGACAAGGGCCGGAAGGTTTATGAAAAGTATAAGCAGCACCCCACTACGGAATTAATTTCTCAATCGATATGAAGAAGGTATTTATCATCGTTTTCTCGCTTTTCGTTTCGCTGCCAGGCGTCGGACAGGCACCGACAACGGGCTCGTTCACCCTGGAGCAGGCCATTGAATATGCGTTGCAGAATGCGATCCGTTCCAAGAATGCGATCCTCGATCAGCGCATCGCGAGGGCTAAAGTAAATGAGACAATCGGTATTGGCTTGCCACAGATTTCGGGCAATGCCTCGCTTGTCAACAATCCGCAACTGCCGCGATTCTTTACCACCTATAGTGGACCCGGTGGTTTCCTCGGCGATCTGTCTACGGTCCCGGGCATTCAGGTAGGCGATGTTGTCGCAGCCCAGAACTTCTTCCAGTTGAAGAACTCCGGTACCGCAAGCCTCACCGTCAACCAATTGATCTTTAACGGATCCTACCTCGTGGGCTTGAAGGCAGCGAGTACCTACAAGGACCTGGCGGTAAAGACTACGGAGCAGACACAAGAGGATATCATTCAGCAGGTGACGAAGGCGTATTATGCCGTGCTCATCAACCGCGAGCGCACCCGTCTTTTTGACAGCAACATCGGTCGCGTGGATTCCCTTCTCCGCAACACGCGCGAGCTGAATAAGAACGGCTTTGCCGAGAGCATCGACGTCGATCGTGTGCGTGTGACACTGAACAATCTGCGCACGGAGCGCGATAAGTTTCTTAACCTGAATGAGCTGGCCCTTCAAATCCTAAAATTCCAGATCAACTATCCCATGGATCAGCCTATCGACGTGGTGGGTGATATTCAGGATATTCAGATCGACACGACAATGGCACAGTATAGCCGGACCGGTTGGAGTTACAACAGTCGCCCGGACTACAAAGTATTGGAAGTCAACCGCCACCTGCAGGAGCTCAATGTGAAGAACCAGTATGCAGAGGCAGCCCCTGTTATTTCCGCCTTCGGAAACCTGGGAATGTCTTCGCAGTCATCGGATTTCAGTGGCCTGTTTAGCACCAACTCCGCCATCGCTGACGATTCACGGTTGGGACCTGACAAGTGGTACGGCTTTTCACAGATTGGCGTCAGCCTCAGTGTCCCCATCTTCACAGGCCTATCCCGTTCGGCGCGGATCCAACAGGAGAAGTTAAAGCTTCTTCAAATCGATAACGGGTTCGTCAACCTGAAGAATGCCATCGACCTTGAGATCAGTCAGGCATCGTTAAGCTTTGAGAATGCGCTCCGCACATTGATCTCACAAAGAGAAAACCAGGAGTTGGCCGGCAATGTCGCGCGCGTCACAAAAATAAAATATGAGCAAGGCGTTGGTTCGAGCCTGGAAGTGACCGATGCGGAGAATAGCCTCCGCCAGGCGCAGACGAACTACTACACCGCGCTCTTCGATGCCATGGTCGCCAAAGTGGACCTCGACAAGGCCTTTGGAAGGCTTCTTCCTTCCACGTATGAAAGCAATAGTCTAATCAAATCAGGTAAATAAGCACGCAGATGAAAACAAGATTTTACACCTCCATCCTTTCCGCCATCGTACTTGCTGCACTCCTGGCCGGTTGCAGCGCAACGTCGGAAGACAAGAATGTCAAGCTGGATAAGCTCAAGGCAGATCGAGCCAAGCTTGATACTGAGATTCGTCAACTGGAGACGGACCTAGGTTCAGCCAAGGTAGCGGCCACCGTGAAATCACGCGAAGTGGGTGTGATCAATCTCGTGCCCCGCAAGTTTGATTATTATGTTCAGACACAAGGTAATGTAGAAGCCATCGACAACATCATGGTCAGCGCAAAGACCATGGGTGTCCTTTCTGCGGTTTATGCGCAGGAAGGTGAGGTGGTGAAAAAGGGTCAGGTGCTTGCACAGATTGACAACTCGGTGGTTGTCAGCAGCATCAACGAACTCAAGTCATCCATCGACCTGGCCAACACGGTGTACGAGCGTCAGAAGAACCTCTGGGATCAGAAGATCGGCACCGAGGTGCAGTATCTCCAAGCCAAGAATAACAAAGAGAGCCTGGAGAAACGCCTTGCCACGCTCAACGAACAGCTGGAGATGAGCCGCATCAAATCGCCGATCGATGGTTCTGTCGATGCGGTTGACGTGAAGATCGGGCAGAACGTTGCCCCCGGTGCGCCGGCCTTCCGCGTCGTGAGCTTTGATAAACTGAAAATGATTGCCAATGTATCGGAGGCCTATGTGATTCAAATCAAAACTGGCAATCGGGTTGTCATCACCTTTCCGGACATCAACAAGTCGATCGAGGCCAAAGTCACGTTCGTCGGCAAGACGATCAACCAGCTCTCCAGGACGTTCCCCATTGAGGTAGCCATGCCTGCTGATGCCGACTTACGTCCCAACATGAGCGGTATACTGAAAGTGATCTTTCAAACAGTACCGGATGCATTAACCGTCCCTGTCAATGTCGTACAGGATATCAACGACGAGAAAGTGGTCTACATCGCTGTTAAGGATGGCGACAAGATGATTGCACGGCGCAAGGTGGTAACGGTCAATGGCATCTACGGCAGCCTCGCTCAGGTATCGGGCTTGAATGCCGGCGATCAGGTCATCAGCGTAGGTTATCAGGGATTGAATGACGGTGAAGTTGTTAAATTCTAATTGACGAGACGAGAGCACGGAAAACAGTACGATATGCAAGACAAAGAGAAAGAATTTGGGCCCACCAGTTGGGCCATCGACAACCGGGTTAGTATTTACATCGCCACGATCTTCATCTGTCTGGCGGGGATCATGACCTACATCAGCCTTCCCAAGGAGAATTTTCCGGAGGTGGTATTCCCGCAGATATTCGTGGCCACCGTGTACCCTGGCGCGTCGCCGTATGACATCGAGAACCTGATCTCGAAGGAGATTGAGAAGGAGGTCAAGTCGATCTCTGGTGTCAAGAAAATCCGCAGCAACAGCGTGCAAAGCTTTTCGAACGTGATTGTTGAGTTTGAAACCGACATTGACGTCGACAAAGCCAAGCAGGAAGTGAGCGATGCCGTAGACCGTGCCAAGCCCAACCTGCCTACGGACCTGAAGGATGACCCACAGGTGATCGAGATTGATATCTCCGAAGTGCCGATCATGAACGTCAACCTTTCCGGTGACTATGATCTGCAGACCTTAAAGAAATACGCAGAACTGATGCAGGACGCCATCGAGAGCATCCGCGAGATCCGTCGGGTAGACATCGTGGGTGCGCTCACGCGTGAAATCCAGATCAATGTCGATATGTTTAAGCTGGCTTCGGCTGGCGTAAGCCTCGATGATATTGAGAATGCCGTTCGCGGTGAGAACGTCATCATCCCGGGTGGTCAGTTGTCGGTAGATGGTATGAAGCGATCGCTGACCGTAAACGGTGAGTATACGTCCGCAGAGCAGTTGGGGAACACCGTGGTCGGCTCTACGAAGGGTGGAAAGATTTATCTCAAGGACCTGGCTGAAGTCATCGACTCTCACAAGGAGCAGGAAAGCTTCGCCCGTCTCGACGAGAAGAACGTCGTTACACTCAACGTCATCAAGCGCAGCGGGGAGAACCTCGTCATCGCCTCTGATCAGATTAATGAAATTGTAAGGGACTACAAGGCCAATATCCTGCCTCCCGGTGTGGAAGTCACCATCACCGCGGATCAGTCGGAGAACACCCGCACCACGCTCCATGATCTGATCAATACCATCATCATCGGCTTCGTGCTGGTGACCCTTATCCTCATGTTCTTCATGGGTGCGACCAACGCCTTCTTTGTGGGCTTGTCGGTGCCTCTTTCCAGCTTCATTGCCTTCCTCGTGTTCCCGACGTTGGGTTACACGTTGAACCTGATGACGCTGTTCTCTTTCCTGCTGGCTCTGGGTATCGTCGTGGATGATGCCATTGTGGTGATCGAGAATACGCACAGGGTCTTTGACAATGGCAAGGTTCCGATTCGCAAAGCAGCCAAGATTGCTGCCGGAGAAGTGTTCTTGCCGGTGTTGTCCGGTACCTTGGTTGTGCTTGCCCCATTTATTCCGCTGGCCTTCTGGCCGGGAGTAATTGGTAAGTTCATGGTGTACCTGCCCATCACGCTTATTGTAACCTTGCTGGCATCCCTGTTGGTTGCCTACATCATGAACCCGGTGTTTGCCGCCGACTTCATGGATACGCACGACCACGATCATGCGAGCAAGAGCAAGTTTTCGCGTGGTTTCTACATCACGTCCATCGTGTTTGGGTCGCTTGCGCTGATGTCCTATCTCGTGGGATGGTTTGGCCTGGGCAACTTCACCGTGTTCATGTACCTCATGTATTCGCTCCACCATTTCTGGTTGAGTCGTGTGATTTCACACTTCCAGACAGACTTCTGGCCCGGTGTGCAGGCTCGCTATAAGAGAATGGTAACCTACGTGCTTCAGGGATACCGCCCGGCACTTGTTCTGGCAGGGGTCGCTGTTTTGTTTGTCTTCTCGATCATGTTCACGGCCTACCGCAAACCGCCAGTGGTGTTCTTCCCTCAGGGTGATCCGAACTTTATCTTTACCTATATCACCATGCCGATTGGGACCGATCAGCGTGTGACGGATTCCATCACCAACATTGTAGAGAACCGTGTGACGGACATTGTCGGTAAAGATAACCCCATTGTGGAATCGATCATCTCCAACGTAGCCCTGGGTGCTGCGGAGGATCAGTTTGCCGGTTCGAACGCCCAGCCGCATCTCGGGAAGGTCACGGTTGCCTTTGTTGGTTTCGCTAAGCGCGACGGACAGTCGACCAAAGTTTACCTCGACAAGATACGTGAAGGCGTGAAGGGTGTTCGTGGCGCTGAAATCTCCGTGAACCAGGAGCAGGGTGGACCCCCCACGGGTAAGCCGATCAACATTGAGGTTGCCGCTGAGGATTTTGGTGTGCTGGTGGCCACGGCCGACCGCGCGAAGCGTTACCTGGATTCTTTGCAGATTCCCGGTGTGGAGGAGTTGAAATCTGACTTTCAGAGTGATAAGCCGGAAATCATCGTGACCATCGATCGCGAGAAGGCTAATCGCGAGAGCATTTCTACCGCGCAGATTGGCATGGCACTGAACACAGCCATCAACGGAAAGGAAATATCCAAGTTCCGCGACGCCAATGACGACTATGAAATTACGCTCCGCATTCGCGAGGATCTCCGCAATGATATTAACACGTTGATGAACCTTCCCTTGACCTATAGGGATATGAGTGCCGGTGGTGCCGTTCGTGAAGTACCGTTGTCGGCGGTAGCCAAGATCGAGTACTCCAACAGCTATGCGGGTATTCGCCGTATCGACCAGAAACGAGTTATTTCTATCTCGTCCAACGTGACGGGCGATTACAATGCCAACGAAGTGGTAGCCGACATCCAACGTCACCTGAATATGTTGTCCGTGCCCGATGGTGTGACCATCAAGATGACGGGCGAACAGGAAGATCAGAAAGAGACTTCTGACTTCCTTGGTGTGGCGTTCATGGTAGCGTTTGGCCTGATCTTCATGATTCTCGTAACGCAGTTCAACTCCACGAGCAAACCGATCATTATCCTCGCTGAAATCTTCTTCAGTATCATTGGTGTCCTGATTGGATTCTCACTCTTCAAGATGGAGATCTCTATAGTGATGTCGGGCGTTGGCGTCATGGCCCTGGCCGGTATTGTAGTACGCAACGGTATCCTCCTGGTAGAGTTCACTGACTTGCTGCGTTCACAGGGCATGGAGCTCCGTGAAGCCATTGCTGAAGCATCGAAGACACGTATGACGCCCGTGTTGTTGACCGCTATGGCTGCCACGTTGGGACTCATCCCGCTGGCAGTCGGTTTGAACATCGACTTTGTAACGCTGTTCACGGAGTTCAACCCGCACATCTTCTTTGGTGGCGATAACGTTGCCTTCTGGGGCCCGCTGTCGTGGACGATGATCTTTGGTTTGATTTTCGGAACCTTCCTGACGCTTTTCCTGGTACCTACCATGTATCTGATGGTGGCCCGATTGAAAGAAAAGGTCTTCGGCATCAAGCCCAAACCGGCGCCCAGCGGAGATACTGCTGTGGCCATGAACTAAAATTCACAGAAAGCCGTCTTAAGCAAAATAAGACGGCTTTCTGTTAACTATGCGCTACCGAATCATGACACTTCTTTTCTTCGTCATCTTCTTTCTGCTGATTGATGTCTACTTCTTTCAGGGTGTGCTCTGGGCGAGCAAGAATTGGACGCCGTTGTGGAAGAATATGCTGCGCATCGGTTTCTGGATACCCACCGTGCTGGCCATTACTGCCGTAACGTGGTGGTCGTTCGGTAATCCCTATGCCATCAGTACCAGTGCGAGGAACTTCGTGATCACAGGTGTAGTGGCCGCGTATGTTTCAAAAGTATTGGGAATACTTATTCTCTTTTCAGAAGATCTGTATCGCGGTGTTCGCTGGGTGGCAGCTTACTTCGGTTTTGGTGTCAACGAGAAGCTTCCGGGTGCTGTAATCCCGCGTTCGGAGTTTCTGTCCAAAATTGCTGTTGCTACTGCGGCTCTGCCTGTCGGCGCGTTTGCCTATGGCATCATTTCCGGTGCCCATGATTATCGTATTCGCCGGGTGACGGTGAAGATGAAGAACCTCCCCAAGTCCTTTGACGGGATGCGCATCGGCCAGATTTCCGACATTCACTCGGGCAGTTTCTGGAACAAGGTTGCTGTAAAAGGGGGTGTAGAGATGTTTCTCAAGGAGAAGCCAGACATGATCTTCTTTACAGGTGATCTGGTTAACAACCAGACATCAGAGGTAAAAGACTACGTGCCCATTTTCGAAAAGCTCAAGGCGCCGCTGGGCGTGTACTCTGTAACGGGCAATCACGACTACGGCGACTACCACAAGTTTCCGAGCCCAAAACAAAAGTCAAAGAACTTTCGTGACCTCATCATGGCCCATAAGACGATGGGTTATGATATCCTGATGAACGAGAACCGGATCATCGAGCAGGGTGGCGATAAGATCGCCATCATCGGCAATGAAAACTGGGGCGTTCGGTTCTCCCAGTATGGGAAACTCGAGCAAGCCCATAAGGGCACTGAAGAAGCCGCTGTTAAACTGCTGCTGTCACATGACCCCACACACTGGGATGCGCAGGTCCGTCCCAACTTTCCGGATATTGACATGATGTTCGCCGGCCACACGCATGGATTTCAATTTGGTGTTGAAATCGGCAACTTCAAATGGAGCCCGGTGCAGTATGTGTACAGGCAATGGGCGGATCTTCATAAAGAAGGTGAGCAGTACCTATATGTCAATCGGGGTTTCGGATATATTGGATATCCGGGACGCGTGGGCATTCCCCCTGAGCTTACAATCGTTGAATTAAAGAGGGCGTAGAGAATCTAGCGTGATGTCTTCGCGGTTGAGGCCCCTCGCCGAATACCGCGAGCTTCGAGCTAAATAGGTACGCAGGCCCTCAGCTGCCACACTGAATCAATTGACCCCTGGCTGGACGGGTGTGCATTTCATTGTATGGTGTGAAGTTCGCGGTACACGAGACGTGACCGCGAAGACATCCATATTGAGCTCTCAATATACCTGTCCCCGAAATCCCAACGGAGTCTTCCCTGTGATCTTCTTAAACATTCTGTTGAAATGCGACACATTGCTGAACCCTGATTCATAGCATATCTGATCCACAGACAAAGCGCGCTGGATGAGTAGCTGGCAGGCGTGACTGATCCGAACCTCGTTGAGGAAATTGATGTACGTCTTGCGGGTGTGAACTTTAAAGTAGCGGCAAAAAGCTTCGACGGAGAGATTGGCCAAATGGGCCACTTCATCGAGATAGATCTTCCGGTGGCTTTCGCGAAAAGTAAATTCAAGAATGGTGTTCATGCGACCTTCTTCGTTCTCGAGCAGCTTGCCGGGAAGGAGGGAGAGCTTCCTTTGATCGGGT